>NZ_JBITZP010000002.1:314649-409931 GCF_044546945.1 Kitasatospora sp. NPDC053057
CACCCCCCCCCCCCCTCCCCCCCGCGTCTTCTCCGGCCGCGCGCGGGGGGGGGCCCCCCCCCCGGGGCGGGGGGGGGGGGGGGCGGCGGGGCCCCCCCCCCCCCCCCCCCCCCCCCCCCCCAGGGCCCCGCAGTCGTCGCCGGTCAGAGCTGCTGGAGCCGGGCGACCGCCTCGGCCAGCACCTCGTCCTTCTTGCAGAAGGTGAAGCGGACGAGGCTCTGACCGGCATCGGTGTTGTCGTAGAAGACGACGTTCGGGATGGCGACCACGCCGCAGCGCTCGGGCAGGGAACGGCAGAACTCCAGGCCGTCCTTTTCCCCGAGCGGGGTGATGTCGGTGGTGATGAAGTACGTGCCCTCGGGGTTGAACACGCGGAAGCCGGCCGCCGAGAGACCGTCAACCAGCAGGTCCCGCTTGCGGAGCAGGTCGGCCCGGAAAGTGTCGAAGTAGCTGTCGGGGAGACGGAGCGCCTCGGCGACCGCGTACTGGAAGGGGCCCGCGCTGACGTAGGTGAGGTACTGCTTTGCGGTCCGGACTGCCGAGACGAGGGCCGGACTCGCGGTTACCCAACCAACCTTCCATCCCGTGAAGGAGAAGGTCTTGCCGGCCGAGGAGATGGTGACGGTGCGCTCGCGCATGCCGGGGAGGGCGGCGAGCGGGTGGTGGGTGACGCCGAAGACCAGGTGTTCGTAGACCTCGTCGGTGATCACCAGCAGGTCGTGTTCGAGGGCGAGGGCGGCGATGCCGGCCAGTTCGTCGGCGGTGAGGACGGTGCCGGTGGGGTTGTGCGGGGTGTTGATCAGCAGCAGCCGGGTGCGCGGGGTGATCAGGGCGCGCAGCTCGTCGAGGTCGGGGCGGAAGTGCGGGGCCCGGAGGGTGAGCGGGCGGCGGGTGGCGCCGGCCATGGCGATGCAGGCGGCGTAGGAGTCGTAGAAGGGTTCGAGGGCGATGACCTCGTCGCCGGGCTCCAGCAGGGCGAGCAGGGCGGCGGCGATGGCCTCGGTGGCGCCGGCGGTGACCAGGACCTCGGTGTCGGGATCGTAGGCGAGGCCGTGGAAGCGCTGCTGGTGCTCGGCGATGGCGGTGCGCAGCTCGGGGATGCCGGGGCCGGGCGGGTACTGGTTGCCGCGGCCCTCCCGCAGGGCCCGTACGGCGGCCTCGCGGACCTCCTCGGGTCCGTCGGTGTCCGGGAATCCCTGGCCGAGGTTGATCGAGCCGGTGGCGGTGGCCAGGGCGGACATCTCGGCGAAGATCGTCGTGCCCATCCCGGCCAGTCGGCCGTTCAGCAGCGGCCTGGTACCCATCGGTGGCTCCTCACGGCTCGTCGTCAGGGCCATCCTGGGGCAGCCGGGGGCCGGGGACAAGGACGGCCCGGCCGCCCGGACGTACCGGGGGCCGGGCCGCGGGGTGCGTGCCGGGGCCGGGATCAGGCCTCCTCGCCGTCCTCGCCCTCGCCGTCCTCGCCCTCGATCTCGTTCTGCAGGCCCAGGCGCTCGACGATCCACTGCTCGAAGCCGACCGCGGCCTGGGTCCAGTTCGCGGTGGTGGTGACGAAGTAGTCCAGGTTGACGCCGGTGCCGACGATCATCTGGGCCTCGCCGATCAGGCGGACCACGCCGTCCTCGTGGGTGTGGGTGTAGACCTTGGGCCAGAGGGTCTCGCGGTTCCACTCGTCGATCAGGTCGAGGATCTCGCCCTTCTTCTCCAGCGGGTAAGCGCGGTCGTAGAAGGCGCGCACCGCGAAGAGCTCCTTCTGCTCGCCGCGGAACATGTAGTAGACGCGGAAGCCCTCCCAGGGGGCGGTGAGGTCGCCCTCCTCGTCCACGACGTGCTTGAGCTGCATCTGGTCGAGCAACTGGGTGACCAGGGCCTGGTCCGGGACGATGATCGGCGGAGGGCCGGCCGGCCGACCGCCCTGGCCACCGGGCTGGCCGCCCTGGGGCGCGCCGAACGACGGGATGGACGACGGGTCGATGCTCATGGGGGGTCCTCTTCCTCAGTGCACGTGGTGGCCGGCAATGAGAGGCCGCCCTTTCCACCTCCCATCCTGCCTCATTCGGGGCTTCGCTCACAGGGGCGCCGAGGGGCGCGTCGATCTTCGTTCCGGGGGCGCGCGGAGGCCGTCGTCACGCACGGTGCCCGGGGTGCTGGCGCCCTGCCGTCGCCCTGCCGTCGCCTTGCCGACTCGTGCCGAGCGCCCGGCGCGCGCGTGAGCCAAGTCACGCGCCCGGCGCGCGGGTTCGCCTGCCGTACGGGCCGGATGCGGTTAGCGTGCGACGGAACTCGCCGGGGGCAAAGCCCTTTTCCCCTGGGCGAGTTGAGGTGGTTTGAGCCGAAGGGGGGAGCGGTGATGGAGCGTACGGTGACCAGGGAGGGCGCCTCGCTCGGGACGCTGCTGCGGAACATCCGACTGGACCGGGGGATGACGCAGGAGCAGCTGGGAGATGCATCGGGGCTGAGTGTCCGGTCGATCCGCGACCTGGAACGCGGGGTGTCCTGCCCGCGGGTGTCCACGCTGCGGCTGCTCACCCAGACCTGGAACCTGCCGGAGTCCCAGGGGGCCGAGCTGCACCGGCTGGCGCGCGCGTGGCGGGACTGCTCGCGGCGGCAGCAGCGGGTGGCGGCGGACTAGGACACGCCCACGGAAGCGGCGTCCGACGGAAGCGGCCCGTCCCACGAAAGTGGTACGGGCCGTTCCCCTCGCACAGGCGAGGAGAACGGCCCGTACCCGGCGCGGCTGCTATTTCTCCAACAGGCCCCGACCGCGGACGGTGAGGTGGTCGCCCTCCTCGTCCCGCTCGACCAGGACGGTGTCCCCGTCGTGGACCTGGCCGGACAGGATCGCCCGGGCCAGCTGGTCGCCGATCGCGGACTGCACCAGCCGGCGCAGCGGGCGGGCGCCGTACGCCGGGTCGTACCCGGTGAGCGCCAGCCAGTCGCGGGCGGCCGCGGAGACGTCCAGGGTGAGCCGCCGCTCGCGCAGCCGCTCGCCGAGGCGGGCCACCTGCAGGTCGACGATCCGGCTGAGCTCGTCGGTGCCCAGCGGGTCGAAGACCACGATGTCGTCCAGCCGGTTGAGGAACTCCGGCTTGAACGTGGCCCGGACGGAGTCCAGCACCAGGGCCTTCTTCCGGTCCTCCGGGGTGGCCGGGTCCACCAGGTACTGACTGCCGAGGTTGGAGGTGAGGATCAGGATCGCGTTGCGGAAGTCCACGGTGCGGCCCTGGCCGTCGGTGAGCCGGCCGTCGTCGAGGACCTGGAGCAGTACGTCGAAGACCTCGGGGTGGGCCTTCTCGACCTCGTCCAGCAGCACCACGCTGTACGGGCGGCGGCGGACCGCCTCGGTGAGCTGGCCGCCCTCCTCGTAGCCGACGTACCCGGGCGGGGCGCCGACCAGGCGGGAGACCGAGTGCTTCTCGCCGTACTCGCTCATGTCGATCCGGACCATCGCACGCTCGTCGTCGAACAGGAAGTCGGCCAGTGCTTTGGCGAGTTCGGTCTTGCCGACGCCGGTCGGGCCGAGGAACAGGAAGGAGCCGGTCGGCCGGTCCGGGTCGGCGATGCCCGAGCGGGTGCGGCGCACCGCGTCCGAGACGGCCTCCACGGCCTCCGCCTGGCCGATCAGGCGCTTGCCCAACTCCTCCTCCATGCGCAGGAGTTTGGCGCTCTCGCCCTCCAGCAGCCGGCCGGCCGGGATGCCCGTCCAGGAGGCGACCACGTCGGCGACGTCGTCCGGGCCGACCTCCTCCTTGACCATCGAGGCGGAGGCGTCCTCGTCCGCGGCGCGCTCCTGGGCGTCGCCGAGCTCCTTCTCGGCGGCCGGGATCTCGGCGTACATCAGCTTGGACGCCCGCTCGAAGTCACCGTCGCGCTGGGCCCGTTCGAGCGCGCCGTGCAGGTCGTCCAGCCGCTCCTTGAGCTCGCCGACCCGGTTGAGGCTCTTCTTCTCCTGCTCCCAGCGCGCCGTCAGCACGCTCAACTGCTCGTTCTTGTCCGCGAGATCGCGCCGCAGCCGGGCCAGCCGGTCGACCGAGGCCGGGTCCGACTCCTTCTCCAGGGCCAGCTCCTCCATCCGCAACCGGTCGACGGCACGCTGGAGTTCGTCGATCTCGACCGGGGAGGAGTCGATCTCCATCCGCAGCCGGGAGGCCGCCTCGTCGACCAGGTCGATCGCCTTGTCAGGCAGGAAGCGGGAGGTGATGTAGCGGTCGGAGAGGGTGGCCGCGGCGACCAGGGCGGCGTCCGAGATCTGCACCTTGTGGTGCGCCTCGTACCGGCCCTTGAGGCCGCGCAGGATGGCGATCGAGTCCTCCACGCTGGGCTCGCCGACCAGCACCTGCTGGAAGCGGCGCTCCAGGGCGGGGTCCTTCTCGATCCGCTCGCGGTACTCGTCCAGCGTGGTGGCGCCGACCATCCGCAGCTCGCCACGGGCCAGCATCGGCTTGAGCATGTTGCCGGCGTCCATCGCAGAGTCGCCGCCGGCGCCCGCGCCGACCATGGTGTGCAGCTCGTCGATGAAGGTGACCACCTGGCCGTCGGAGGCCTTGATGTCGTTCAGGACGGCCTTCAGCCGCTCCTCGAACTCGCCGCGGAACTTGGCGCCCGCGACCATCGCGCTGAGGTCCAGCGCGACCAGCCGCTTGCCGCGCAGCGACTCCGGCACGTCACCGGCCACGATGCGCTGGGCCAGGCCCTCGACCACGGCCGTCTTGCCGACGCCGGGCTCGCCGATCAGCACCGGGTTGTTCTTCGTCCGGCGCGAGAGCACCTGGACCACCCGGCGGATCTCGTGGTCACGGCCGATCACCGGGTCGAGCTTGCCGTCCCGGGCGGCCTGGGTGAGGTCGGTGCCGAACTTCTCCAGGGCCTTGTAGGTGCCCTCCGGATCCGGCGAGGTGACCCGGGCGCTGCCCCGGACGTCCTTGAAGGCGGCCAGCAGCGCCTTGGGCGTCGCGTCCTGCTGCGCCAGCAGCTCGGCGACCGGCCCGCCCTCGGCGGCCAGGCCGACCATCAGGTGCTCGGTGGAGACGTACTGGTCGTCCAAGTCGTCGGCGCGCTTGCCGGCCTCGGTGAGCACGGCGATGGTGTCCCGGGCCAGCTGCGGGGCGGCGACCGTCGAGCCCATCGCGCTGGGCAGCGCCGCCAGCTGGCGGCGCGCCTCGGCGTCGATCCGGGGGACGTTCGCCCCGACCGCCTCCAGCAGGGGCCGGGCGATGCCCTCGGGCTGCTCCAGCAGGGCGATCAGGATGTGCACCGGCTTGACGTCCGGGTTGCCGGCCGCGCCCGCCTGCCGGATCGCGGCGGACAGGGCGTCCTGCGTCTTGGTGGTGAACTTGCTCGCGTCCACTGCTGGGGGATCCTCCCTCGTCGTCCTTCACTACTGCTACGTACAGCATGCACTAAGTTGAGTGTATTCCGCTCAACTTTTTTCGTGACCCGGGTCCTGTCGGGCGAGTCCTCCTGCCGGCCGGGTCCTCCTGCCGGCCGGGTCCTCCTCCCGGCCGGGGCCTCCCGGGCATCAGCCCTTCCGCCTCGGCGGCTGGACCGAGCCACTGCGGGTCAGCCCCAGCAGCTCCCGGGCCGGCCCGCCCGGCCGTTGCCCGGCCGGCCACACCGCGCGCAGCGGCCGCCGCAGGTCCAGCTCCTCCGCCAGCGGCACCTCGACCAGCCGCCGGGTGGCCAGTTCCTCCACCACCGCCAGCTCACTCAGGCAGACCGGCCCCGCCCCGGTCATCGCCGCCGCCTTCAGCGCGGTGGACGAGGCCAGCTCCAGCCGGGGCGGCACCGCGCCCCCGTACGGCGTCAGCGCCATCTCCAGCACCTCCCGGGTGCCCGAGCCGGGCTCGCGCAGCACCAGCGGGGTGGCCGCCAGTTCCGTCCCGGTCAGCGGGGTGCGGCGACGCGCCCACCGGTGGCCGGGCGCCACCACGACCACCAGCCGGTCCGCGGCCACCACCGCACCGGCCAGCCCGGGTGGGGTGGACGGGCCCTCGACGAAGCCGAGGTCGGCGTCCCCGGCCAGCACGTGCCCGGCGACCTCGGCCGAGTTCGCCGTCCGCAGCGTCACCGCCGTCCCCGGACTGGCCTCGGAGAGCGCCAGCAGCCAGCCCGGCATCAGGTACTCGGCGACCGTCAGACTGGCCACCACTCGCAGCTTGGCGTCCCGCCGCTCGCGCAGCGCGTCGATCCCGGCGTCCAGGGCCTGTGCCGCCTCGACCACCTGCCGGGCCCACTCGACCACCAGCCGGCCCGCCTCGGTCGGCCGGCTGCCCCGGGGCGAGCGCTCCAGCAACGGAACGCCGATCTGCCGCTCCATGCCCTTGATCCGGGCGCTCGCGGTCGGCTGGCTGACGCCCAGTTCGGCCGCCGCCCGGCCGACGCTGCCCAGCCGGGCCACCGCGAGCAGCAGTTCCAGGGCGCCCAGTTCGGGGACGTGCGGGGAGAGAGCCATAGGTTCAGGCTATGTCCTCATAGAACCCGAGGCGCTACCGGCCGCCGGGCTGCTCGGCGACGGTGGAACCATGTCCACCCTGGCCGATGTCCGCCCCCGCCCCGCCGACCGCTCCCGGCTCTCCCGCCTCTCCCGGCGCACCAGCGTCTCCCCGCTCTCCCGCCTCGACCTCGCCCAGCTGGGCCCCAACTGGTACGCCGCCGTGATGGGCACCGCGATCGTGGCCAACGGCGCCGCCGCCCTGCCGGTCCGGCTGCCCGGGCTGATCGGCTTCGGCGAGGTGATGTGGGCGCTCGGCGCGGCCGCCCTGCTGGTGCTGGCCGGCGCCCGGCTGGTGCACCTCACCCGGCACCGCGAGGCGGCCCGCGCCCAGCTGCTGGACAACCCGGCCACCGCCGTCTTCTACGGCTGCCCGCCGATGGCGCTGCTGGCGGTCGGGCTCGGCACCCTGCTGCTCGGCTCGCGGGTCATCGGCATCGGTCCGGCCGTCGCCCTGGACGCCGTGCTGTGGGGCGTCGGCACCCTGTACGCGCTGACCGTCGCGGCCGGCATCCCGTACCTGATGATCACCCGGCACACGGTGTCCGCCCTGGAGGCCAACCCGACCTGGCTGCTGCCCGTGGTCGCCCCGCTGGTCGCCTCCGCCTGTGGCCCGGCACTCGTTCCGCACCTGCCCGCCGGCCCGCCGCAGCAGGCCCTGCTGTACGCCTGCTGGGCGCTGTTCGGGGTCGGCCTGCTGGCCACCCTGGTGCTGCTGCCGGTGGTGTTCACCGGGCTGTTCCACAGCAAGGTGCCCGCCCTGGCGCTCACCCCCGCGCTGTTCCTGGTGCTCGGCCCGCTCGGCCAGTCCGTCACCGCGATCCACCAGCTCGCCGACGCGGCCCGCCCGGTGCTGCCCGCGCTGGCGCCCGTCATGCGGCCGCTGGCCGAGCTGTACGGCATCGCGGTGATCGGCGTCGCGATGCTCTGGCTGTCCGTCGCGCTCACCGCCAACCTGCGCGCCCGGCGGGCCGGGATGCCGTTCGCGATGACCTGGTGGGCGTACACCTTCCCGGTCGGCACCTGCGTCACCGGCGCCTCCGCGCTCGCCGGGCACACCGGCTTCGGCGGCTTCACCGGGCTGGCCGTCGGCCTCTACCTGCTGCTGGGCGCCGCCTGGCTGCTGGCGGCGGGCGGCACGGCCGCCGGGCTGCTGCGCGGCCGGCTGCTGGCGCGCTGAGCTGCGGCGACCCGACGCCCGGCGGACACCTGTCGTCAGGAGCACGCCGCCGTTGCAGGATCGCGCAGCTGCAGGGTGACGGTGCACAGCAAATCGGCACCCGCCGCTTCCACCCCCCGCTGGCCTCGGCCTTTACCGGAATCCGATCCGCCGCCCGCGGCCCCGCACCCCCGCCGGGATGCAGATAACTGCAATTGCGCGAACCTGCACTCGGGCGGCACTTGTCCACCGGCCGTCACGCTGTGAGGGTGGAGGCACGCCAGGTCGTCCGGGAACCGCAGCCCGATGGTGGCGACTTGCTCTTCAGACTGACCACGGGTGCAAGGTCCCGCACCCGTGGAACGGGGGGGAAGAGCCCCGGCCGGGGTCCACGTGTGGTGATGGAGCCCGGAACCGGAGCCGGCGAGGCGTTGCTGCTCCGCCTCGACGGAAGCGCCTAGGCATTGGCGTGCTGATGGGGACCCCCGGGATCCCGGTGTGCGACGGCACCCGGCCCCGGGGGTTCACCGTCCGACCGGTACCGTGAAACGCCCCCGGCCACCGGTACCCGCGGACCGCACGTACGGGTGGGGGGAACAGGGGAGAGGCGTCCGGCAGGGAGAGTGCGACGTGACGGCGGAACCGGCGGTCACGCCGCACCAGATGCCCGAGGGCGGGGAACCCGACGAGGCCGCCCGGCAGTTGTACCTGGCGATCATCGCCGAAGGCGGGCGCATCCCGTTCGCCGACATCACCGACGACGAACGCACCGCACTGCGGCAGCTCCTCGACATCGGCCTGGTCATGGTCAACCGGATGGACCGCTGCTACACCGCCGTCAGCCCACGCTCCGTCAGCGACCGCCTCGGCGCCGAACTCCGCAGCGAGGCCACCCGGTTGCTGGTCCGCGCCGAGAACCTCCCCTGCGCCCTGGACGGCCTCACCCGCGCCTACGACGCGATGCCCCGCCCGTCCGGCCGCTCCGGCGGCGCCGTCTACGTCGAGGGCCACGTCCACATCCGCCAGCGGATCTCCCAGCTGGTCTCCGACTGCCGCTCCGAGGTCCTCACCGCCCAACCCGGCCAACGCCCCGCCGACGCCCTGCAGGTCGCCCTCGCCCAGGACGTCCAACTCCTCCAGCGCGGCTGCTCGCTGCGCACCATCTACCAACCCGTCGCGCTGGCCGAGCCGCCCGCGATCGCCTACGCCGAGGAAGTCACCCGGTACGGCTCGCAGATCCGGATCCTCGACGAGCCCTTCCAGCGGCTGATCGTCTTCGACCGCAGCGTCGCCGTCATCTCCGCCAACGACGACAACAGCGCCGCCGCGTTCATCAGCGACCCGGCCGCCCTCACCTTCCTGATCGGCGGCTTCGAACGCGACTGGACCCGCGCCGACACCACCGAAGCCGCCACCGCCCTCGGCCAGGGCCCCACCCGCACCACCCCCGACCGGGTCGGCCGCCTGCTCGCGCGCGGCCTCACCCAACGAGCCGTCGCCACCCGCCTCGGCCTCAGCGAACGCACCGTCGCAGGCCACATCGCCCGCCTCCGCGACCGCTACGGCGCCCAGACCCTCTTCCAGCTCGGCTGGCTGATGAGAGGCGCCCGTGATGACCGATGAGCCCGGCCCCGCCGAACGCGCCCTCTACCTCGCAGCCGTCCGCGGCGGCGGACGACTGCGCCCCGAGGACCTCGCTCACCATCTACGAGTCGGCCGCCCGACTGAATGGACCGACCGCCCGGCTGGCCGCCCGGCTGACCGACATCGGCTGCCACATCCGGGTCGCGTCGTTCGCGCTCACCAAGATGATGATCTTCGACCGTACCGTCGCCATCGTCCCCGCATCGGCCGACCTCAACGCCGCCGTGTTCCTGGAGGACCCGGCCACGATCACCTTCATGGTCGAGGTCTTCGAGCGCTTCTGGCAGCTCTCCGAGGGCGTCAACTGGTCTGCACTCGCCGCTGGTTCCTCAGGCTCGCCGGTCCACGAGCAGGTCGGTCGGCTGCTCGCCCAGGGCCTCACCCAGCGGTCCACCGCGGGCCGCCTGGCCTCAGCGAGCGCACGGTGGCCGGCCACATCGCCCGGCTGCGCGAACTGCACGACGCCGAGACCCTGTTCCAGCTCGGCCGGCAGATGAGGGGAGCCCGCGATGCCTGACCCCGGGCTGGTCGATGCCGTCGGCCGCGAGCAGGTGGGTCGCCTGCTCGCCCGGGGTCTCACGCAGCGGGCGATCGCCGGCCGGATGGGGCTGAGCGAACGGACCGTGGCCGGTCACATCGCCCGCCTGCGTGAGGTGTACGACGCCGAGACGCTGTGCCGACTCGGCCGGCAGATGCGGGGAGCCCGGACGGGGGAGTCCGGTGGGTGAGCTCTGCTCAGCCGGTGGCGGCGCCGGTCGGCCAGTAGCCGGGGACGGCGGTCTGCTGCCGGGGGACGTTGAAGCGGTCACCGGGGGCGGTCCAGAAGCCCTCGCGGAGGGAGAGCGCCATGCCGGCCCAGTCCAGGGCGGTCTCCACGGTGTGGTGGAGGGCTTCCTGTGACCAGGTGTCGTCGAAGACCAGCGGCAGGACGGGGGCGACCTGCTCGATGGTGGCGATCAGCGGGTTGTGGGTGATGGCCTCGTCGACGAGCAGGACGATCGGCTTCCGCAGGGCCGACGCCCAACCGAGTTCGAGGCTCACCCCGGCCGAGAGCGGGGCTCCGACGTAGGCGAACACCAGGTCCGCGGACTGCAGCGCCCGGAAGTCGGACGGCACCCGGGGCTCGGGGGCCCGGCCGGCGACGGTCCAGGCGTCGCTGTGGTGCGCGCTGTACACGGCGGCACCGCTGCGGAGGAGAGTGGTGCGGAGCGTCGTCAGCCGCGTCCGGCTGGCGAGCGTCACCACACTGTCTGCGGGGCCGGTCAGTCGCATCAGCGGCGCGGCCAGGAACACACGTGCACGCCGACCCTCAGGGGCCTGGCTGTCGTGGTGACGCAGGTAGGGCTCGGTCATGTCGACTCCGGGGGAAGGCCGACCGGGGGGAGGAGGCGGTGCCGGTAGGCGTGTTTGGTTGCTGCTTCAAGGAATCTGATGGTTAAGCGGAACGGAAATTTGACGGTACAGCGGCAAGTCTTCCGGCTGCTTGGGACCATCGGGAGCGAACTGATCGTCTATCAGTGGCGATGGCTGCGTCCAGCGCTGCGCCCTGGCATCTGGATGCCTGGCAGAGAGATGACGCCCGCTCTGTTGGTTGGTGGGTGACAATGAAGCGGGGCATGCGGCATCATGTGGACGCTAGTGCTATTAGTCCAACTTGCGGACTCGAGAGGAAGAGGGTGGGTCCATGTCCCCTATGCGTCGACTTGTCCGTAAGGTCGTGCTGTCCACGGTAGCGGGCGTTTCCCTTTTGGCCGCTTGCGTCTCTATCGCGGGTTATGGGGCTTCGGTGACGGCACATGACCGTGCGACCGTGGCTGTTGTCGGGGCTGAGACGGTGGCTGACGACTTTCACTGGTAGGGCCCACCCATAGCCGGATTGCCCTGCCGGCGTCCGGGGTGCGCGTCTGCGTCACCGACGGTTACCAGCTGCCCGCATTCGGCTACAGCAACCCGTCGGTCACCGAGGGGTCCAACGCTGCTGTGACCGTGGTCCCGCGGTCCGCCCTCGACGCGTGCCCCAGGACGTAGCCGAGCTGGAAGAGCGAGTCGACGTTGTACTCCTCGCGCATTTCCGCGATATGCCTGGCCAGGGTTCGCTCGCTGATGCCGAGTCTCCGTGCGATGACCCGGTGATTCGTTCCGGACAGCAGCAGGTCGATGATGGTGTGCCGGAGCTGTGACACGACCTGCTGGGGCACGGTGCGGTCGCCCTCGAAATCCAGGGCTCTGCTCCAGTTCCGTTCGAAAACCTCTTGGGCGAGATAGTTGACCACCGCCGCATCGTGGATGAAAGCGGCCAGGTTGTCTTCGGCGACCGGAATTACGGCGAGTCGTCGATCGAAGATCAACAGCCGTGCGTACGGCTCGTCCAGGGTCCGGAACTGCCACCCCTCTTTGGCGAGTGTGGCCACGTAGTCCCTGGTGGGCTGGTGGTAGCGAGTGCTCGCGTTGTAGATCGACCGCATCGATGCGCCGGTGCGAATGATGTCGAGATCCCGCTTCAGGAATGAAGTCAGCATTTCGGAGGGCCGTGGCCCCCCCGGCTGCATGGCGAGACCCTCGGTCATGCCGCTGGCCATGGCCTGTTGCAACCGCTGATTAATCAGTGCCCGGCCCTGGACGTACTCGATGGGGCCGCCGCTCTGATCCGGCGTGTGAAATGCTTCCGCCAGATCGGTCAATTCGCCTGGAATCGAAACCGCGCGGGCCAGGAGGTCTAGGGCCTGACGTTGCCAGGTCGAGCTCAGACTGGCGGCGAGTTTCTCAGGGTCGACGGCGAACAATGAGCCGGGCTCGTCGTTGTCCGATATCAGAAGCCCGATTGCGAGCAGCTCCTGGAGCGCCTCGTTCTCGTCCTGAGTGCAGGAGGCCCTGACGAGCCGACCGTCCCCCGCCAGCGCTTTGAGGTACAGCGTCCGCGCACCGGGAGACAGGATTGGCGATCGACCATGGTGGTTCACCAGGTGTTCTCGATCACTCACTTTCGGCTCCTTGTCGTCGACCGGACAAAGTAGTCAACGCGACTGAAGTCCGCGGCCTCAGGGATCTTAATCGGAGACCGCGATCCGACGCCTAGCTCGAATGAAGGAGGTCACGACGCCCGGTAGCCGATCCGAAGCCGCCACTCTCTCACCACACGCCAACCGCCGGCACCCCCCGAACAGGAGGGAGCCGGCGGCTGGCGAGGTGAGCGGTGCCTCGGGTCAGCGCTTGGGGCGCCAGACGACGAGGGCGCTGGACTGCGGGGTGGGGGGCTGGTACGGGACGAGGTCGCGGCGGTAGGAGGCGTGGACGGCGGCCTCGCGCTGCTGGAGGGCGGTGGCGGCGCCCTCCAGGGAGTCGACCAGTTCGGTGATGCGGGCCTGGAGGGCGGTGACCTGGTTCTCCAGCTCGATGATCCGCTTGATGCCGGCCAGGTTGATGCCCTCGTCCTGGGAGAGCCGCTGGACCTCGCGCAGCTGCTGGATGTCGCGGGCCGAGTAGCGGCGGCCGCGGCCGGCGGTGCGGTCGGGGCTGACCAGGCCGAGGCGGTCGTACTGGCGCAGCGTCTGCGGGTGGAGGCCGGAGAGTTCGGCGGCGACCGAGATGACGTACACCGGGGTTTCCTCGGTGAGTACGTACTGCGGCGGGGCCGCGGCGCGCCGGGTGCGGCGGGGGCCGCTGCCGGGCAGGCCCTCGCCGAGGCCGGGGCCGATCGGGCCGTCGGCGTCCATCGGGTTCATCGGATTCGGGGACATCTGGTCGTCACGCTCCCTTCGCCGCCCGGAACAGGGCAGCTCGCGGGTCGTCGGAGGCGGTGGCCTCGCGGTACTGCTCCAGAGCGTTCAGCGCGTCGCCGGTGACGTGCTGGGGCACCACGACCTCGACGGTGACGAGGAGGTCGCCGCGGGTGCCGTCCTTGCGGGTGGCGCCCTTGCCGCGGGCGCGCATGGTGAGGCCGTTGGCGCTGCCCGGGGGCAGCTTGAGCTTGACGGCGGGACCGTTGAGCGTGGGCACCTCGATGGTGGCGCCGAGGGTCGCCTCGGGGAAGGTGACCGGGACGGTGACGGTGAGGTTGTCGCCCTTGCGCCCGAAGACCGGGTGCGGGTCGACGTGCACGGTGACGTAGAGGTCGCCGGGCTGGCCGCCGCGTTCGCCCTGGGCACCCTTGCCCTTGAGCCGGATCCGCTGGTCGGCCTGGACTCCGGCCGGGATGCGGACCTGCATGGTGCGGGCGGAGCTGGCCCGGCCGCTGCCGTGGCAGTCGGGGCACGGGTCGTCGACGATCATGCCCCGGCCGCGGCAGTCCTTGCAGGGCTCGGAGAGCGCGAAGGCGCCCTGGCCGCGGCTGACGGTGCCGGCGCCGACGCAGGTGGGGCAGACCCGCGGGGTGGTGCCGGCCTTGGCGCCGGTGCCGTTGCAGAGCCGGCAGGGGGCCTGGCTGGTCATCCGCAGGGGGACGGTGGCGCCGTCCACCGCCTCCTCGAAGGAGAGCGTCACCTCGGTCTCGACGTCGGCGCCGCGCCGGGGCTGGGCCTGCCGGGTGCTGCCGCGGTTGAAGAGGCCGCCGAAGACGTCGCCGAGTCCGCCACCGCTGCCGCTGCTGCCGCCCTGGCTGCCGCTGAAGAGGTCGCCGAAGTCGAAGCTGTAGCTGCCGGTGCTGGGGCCGCCGGTGCGGAAGCCGCCGTTGGCGAAGAGGCTGCGGGCCTCGTCGTACTCCTTGCGGCGCTTCTCGTCGGAGAGGACGTCGTACGCCTCGGAGATGTCCTTGAAGCGCTCCTCGGCCTTGGCGTCGCCCTTGTTCGCGTCGGGGTGGAACTCGCGCGCCAGTTTCCGGTAGGTCTTCTTGATCTCGGTGGCGGTGGCGTCCTTGGGCACGCCGAGGACCTTGTAGTAGTCCTTCTCCACGTAGTCCTTGCCACTCATGCGCCCACCTCGCTGCGCTCGGCAGCCGCTGAGCGGGACACGCACCTCTTCATGGTTCGCTCGCTGCGCTCGCTCACGGCTTCCGCCACCTCCCGATGTCCATCGTCACTGCGCTGTCAACAGTCGCCGAAAGAGGAGCTGTTGACAGCGCGCTGCGGAGTCGGCCGCCGTACTGGCAGGCACGCGACTCCGCAGCGCACTGGTTGTCAGCTGTCACAGGTTGTCAGCTGTCCGAGCCACCGTCGGACTTGTCCGCGTCGGCGGACTCGGCCTCGGCGTCCGGGCCGGGCGTCGTCTGGGTGCCCGGCTGGGGCTCGGCCACGGCGACCATCGCCGGGCGGATGATCCGCTCGCCGATGCGGTAGCCGGGCTGGAGGATCTGCACGCAGGTGTCCTCGGTGACGTCCGAGGAGTAGCTGTGCATCAGCGCCTCGTGCTGCGTCGGGTCGAAGGGCTCGCCCTCCTTGCCGAACTGCTGCAGGCCCAGCTTGGCGACGACCGTCTCCAGGGACTCGGCGACGGACTTGAAGCCGCCCGTCACCTCGCCGTGCTCGCGGGCGCGGCCGATGTCGTCCAGGACGGGGATCAGGGACTCCAGGATGTTGGAGACCGCGATCTCGCGGACGGTCAGCCGGTCGCGCTCGACCCGCTTGCGGTAGTTCTGGTACTCGGCCTGCAGGCGCTGCAGGTCCGCAGTGCGCTCGGCCAGCTCACGCTTGGCCGTGGCGAGGTCCTCGGAGCCCTCGCCGGCACCGCCGGCGGCGGCCTCCTCGGCAGCCTTGATCACGGCCTCCTCGGCGGCGGAGTCGTCGCCGGGCTTGCCGCCCTGCGGCTTGTCCGTCATGCCGACGCACCGCCCTTGGGCTTCTCGTCGTCCACGATCTCGGCGTCGACGACGTCGTCTTCCTTGGCCTGGGTGGACTCGCCGGCCGCGGCGGCACCGGCACCGGCGGCGTCGGCGTTGGCGTAGAGCGCCTGGCCGAGCTTCTGGGCGGTGGTGGAGACCTTCTCCGAGGCCTCGCGGATCTTCGCGACGTCCTCGCCCTTCAGGGCCTCCTTGAGCTCGCCGATGGCGGTCTCGACCTCGGTCTTGACGTCGGCCGGGAGCTTGTCGGCGTTGTCGGCGATGAACTTCTCGGTCGAGTAGACGAGCTGCTCGGCGGAGTTGCGGGTCTCCACGGCCTCGCGGCGGTTGTGGTCGTCCTCGGCGTACTGCTCGGCCTCGCGGCGCATGCGGTCGACCTCGTCCTTCGGCAGCGAGGAGCCGCCGGTGACGGTCATCTTCTGCTCCTTGCCGGTGCCGAGGTCCTTGGCGGCGACGTGCATGATGCCGTTGGCGTCGATGTCGAAGGTGACCTCGATCTGCGGCAGGCCGCGCGGCGCCGGCGGGAGGCCGGTGAGCTCGAACATCCCGAGCTTCTTGTTGTACGCGGCGATCTCGCGCTCGCCCTGGTAGACCTGGATCTGTACGGACGGCTGGTTGTCCTCGGCCGTCGTGAAGATCTCGGAGCGCTTGGTCGGGATCGTGGTGTTGCGCTCGATGAGCTTGGTCATGATGCCGCCCTTGGTCTCGATGCCGAGGGACAGCGGGGTGACGTCGAGCAGCAGGACGTCCTTGACCTCGCCCTTGAGGACACCGGCCTGGAGCGAGGCGCCGATGGCGACGACCTCGTCCGGGTTGACGCCCTTGTTGGCGTCCTTGCCACCGGTGAGCTCGCGGACCAGCTCGGCGACGGCCGGCATGCGGGTCGAGCCGCCGACCAGGACGACGTGGTCGATCTCGGCGAGCGAGATGCCGGCGTCCTTGATGACGTTGTTGAACGGGACCTTGCAGCGCTCGAGCAGGTCCGCGGTCAGCTGCTGGAACTGGGCGCGGGTGAGCTTCTCGTCCAGGTGCAGCGGGCCCTCGGCGGAGGCCGTGATGTACGGCAGGTTGATCGAGGTCTCGGAGGACGAGGACAGCTCGATCTTGGCCTTCTCGGCGGCCTCGCGCAGACGCTGCAGGGCCATCTTGTCCTTGGACAGGTCGACGCCGTGGCCGGACTGGAAGACCTTGACCAGGTGGTCGACGACGCGCTGGTCCCAGTCGTCACCACCGAGGTGGTTGTCACCGTTGGTGGCCTTCACCTCGACGACCCCGTCGCCGATCTCCAGCAGGGAGACGTCGAAGGTGCCGCCGCCGAGGTCGAAGACCAGGATGGTCTGGTCGTCCTTGTCCAGGCCGTACGCGAGGGCGGCCGCGGTCGGCTCGTTGACGATGCGCAGGACGTTCAGGCCCGCGATCTCGCCGGCCTCCTTGGTGGCCTGGCGCTCCGAGTCGTTGAAGTACGCCGGGACGGTGATGACGGCGTCGGTGACGGTCTCGCCCAGGTACGCCTCGGCGTCGCGCTTCAGCTTCTGCAGCACGAAGGCCGAGATCTGCTGTGGCGTGAAGTCCTTGCCGTCGATGTTGATCTTCCACCCGGTGCCCATGTGGCGCTTGACCGAGCGGATGGTGCGGTCGACGTTGGTGACCGCCTGGCGCTTGGCCACCTCGCCGACGAGGACCTCGCCGTTCTTGGCGAAGGCGACGACGGACGGCGTGGTCCGCGCGCCCTCGGCGTTCGTGATGACGGTGGGCTCGCCACCCTCCAGAACGCTGACGACCGAGTTCGTCGTACCGAGGTCGATGCCGACCGCGCGTGCCATCGTAGATACCTCCACGGAAGAGTTGAGCTTTACGGGCTCAAGGATGCACGACTCGACCGGGAGCGTCAACAGGTATGAGTGCGAGCCGCTCAACTTTTCTGAGGCCTGCCCCGGCGGCGGCCCGTGCGAGCTAGGCGCCTGCGGGCCGGGGCGGCGCGCGTGCGGTCACGTGACTGCCGCCATAGCTTGGGAACCTTCTGGAGAACTGTTGCCCACCGGTAATGTCCGGGCCGTCGGCTCGGCAAGTTACCGACCAGTACAATCACTTCGGAAAACCGCAGGACCGCGAAACCGCAGGACAAACCGCAGCCCCGCGAAACCGCGGGACCCGCAGAGACTGCTCAACCGCAAGCCGCAGGAGACGGAGAGCGATGCAACTAGCAGCGATCGTCATCTCGCTGGTCACCTTCGTGATCGGCACCGCGCTCGCCCTCCGTGCGGCGTGGCACATCTTCAGGGTGGTGTTGACCGGCGCGCCGGACTCCACCCGCTTCGGGAAGCCCGCCCAGCGCGTGGGGACCGTCGCGACCGAGTTCTTCGGGCACACCCGGATGAACCGCTGGGGGATCGTGGGCATCGCCCACTGGTTCGTCGCGGTCGGCTTCTT
This sequence comes from Kitasatospora sp. NPDC053057, assembly GCF_044546945.1. Lineage (NCBI taxonomy): Bacteria > Bacillati > Actinomycetota > Actinomycetes > Kitasatosporales > Streptomycetaceae > Kitasatospora > Kitasatospora sp. NPDC053057. The sequence goes on from NZ_JBITZP010000002.1 coordinate 332,143, forward strand.
CAGCCTGGTGCTGACCATCGTCAACGCGATGGGCCAGCTCTTCGACCCCGAGTGGGAACTGCCGATCATCGGCAACTGGATGATCTGGCAGCTCTTCGTCGAGCTGGTCGGCACCCTGACCACCCTGGGCATCGCCACCCTGATGGTGATCCGGCTGATGAGCCTGCCGTCCAGGTCGGGCCGCAAGTCCCGGTTCGCCGGCTCGATCGCCTGGCAGGCCTTCTACGTCGAGTACACGATCCTCGGCATCGGCATCTGCATCCTGATGCTGCGCGCCCTGGAGGGCGCCCTGGCCGGCGTCGACTCGTACGGTGCGGAGCACCTGGTCTCGTACCCGATCACCTCCGCGCTGAGCGGCCTGTCGCACGGCACGCTGGAGAACCTGGTCTACCTGTTCGCGATGCTGAAGATCTGCATCTCGTTCGCGTGGGCGGCCACCATCGGCCTCAACCCCTCGATGGGCGTGGCCTGGCACCGCTTCCTCGGCTTCTTCAACATCTACTTCAAGCGCGAGGAGGACGGCGGCACCGCGCTCGGCGCGCTCCGTCCGATGACCAGCAACGGTCAGCCGATCGACTTCGAGGACCCGGCCGACGACGCCGTCTTCGGCGTCTCCCAGGTCGAGCACTTCTCCTGGAAGGGCATCCTCGACTTCTCCACCTGCACCGAGTGCGGCCGCTGCCAGTCGCAGTGCCCCGCCTGGAACACCGGCAAGCCGCTGTCGCCCAAGCTGCTGATCATGAGCCTGCGCGAGCACGCCTACGGCAAGGCGCCGTACCTGCTGGCCGGCGGCGGCAAGGACATGGAGGGCACCGAGAAGGCCACCGCCGAGCAGCTCAAGGACGTCCCGGCGGCCGCGCTGGCCGAGGCCGAGCGCCCGCTGATCGGCACCGCCGAGGAGAACGGGGTCATCGACCCCGACGTGCTGTGGTCCTGCACCACCTGCGGCGCCTGCGTCGAGCAGTGCCCGGTGGACATCGAGCACGTCGACCACATCGTCGACATGCGCCGCTACCAGGTGATGATCGAGAGCAACTTCCCGACCGAGGCCGGGACGATGCTCAAGAACCTGGAGAACAAGGGCAACCCGTGGGGCATGGCCACCAAGGCCCGCCTGGACTGGGTCAAGGAGCTCAAGAAGGAGACCGGCATCGAGGTGCCGGTGATCGGCGAGGACATCGACCCCGCCGAGGTCGAGTACCTCTACTGGGTCGGCTGCGCCGGCGCCCTGGAGGACCGCGCCAAGAAGACCACCAAGGCCTTCGCCGAGCTGCTGCACACCGCGGGCGTGAAGTTCGCCATCCTCGGCAAGGAGGAGACCTGCACCGGTGACTCCCCGCGCCGCCTGGGCAACGAGTTCCTCTTCCAGATGCTCGGCGCGCAGAACGTCGAGACGCTGAACGCCGCGCTGGAGGACGCCCCGACCAAGCGGATCGTGGCCACCTGCCCGCACTGCTTCAACACCATCGCCAACGAGTACCCGCAGCTCGGCGGGCACTTCGAGGTGATCCACCACACCCAGCTGCTGCAGCACCTGATCGACGAGGGCAAGCTCGTCCCGGTCAACCCGGTCGAGGGCCTGATCACCTACCACGACCCCTGCTACCTGGGCCGCCACAACAAGGTCTACAGCCCGCCGCGCGAGATCATGGACAAGGTCCCCGGTCTGCGCCAGCAGGAGATGCACCGCCACAAGGAGCGCGGCTTCTGCTGCGGCGCCGGCGGAGCCCGGATGTGGATGGAGGAGCGCATCGGCAAGCGGATCAACACCGAGCGCGTGGACGAGGCGCTGTCGCTCAATCCGGACATCGTCTCCACCGCCTGCCCGTTCTGCCTGGTGATGCTCTCCGACTCGGTCAACGGCAAGAAGAACGAGGGCGCGGCCAAGGAGCACCTGAAGGTGGTCGACGTGGCCCAGCTGCTGCTCGACTCGGTGAAGGCGACCCCGCCGGCCGAGGCCGAGGAGCCGGCGACGGTGGACGCGTAACGGCGACCGCTGTTCGACAGTTCTGCTACAACCGCCCGGCCCGGTGGACGCCGCCAACGCGCCCGCCGGGCCGGGCTTTTCGGTGCCCCGGGCGACCGTCGGCGGTACGGCGGGCGGACGGCGAGTGACGTCAATCGCACGGCCGCCGGACGGGCATTCGGTCGGAAGGAAATACAGTAGGCGCCGGACCGGCGACGAGCCGGTCTACCCGTCCCCGACGGGAACAGACCACCGACGGAGGCACGGCCCGCCGGGCCGGGCCGCAGAGACCACAAGGGGAACAGCGCAGACCATGACCGAGGCGATCATGCTCGTCGGTGGTAAGGGCACGCGACTGCGTCCGCTGACCACCCACACCCCCAAGCCGATGCTGCCGGTGGCAGGCGTTCCGTTCATCGCGCACCAGCTGGCCCGCGCCGCCGCCGCCGGGGTCACCCGGGTGGTGCTGGCCACGTCCTACCTGGCCGAGGTGTTCGAGGACCACTTCCAGGACGGCACCCCGTACGGCATCGAGCTGGTGTACCTGACCGAGCGCGAGCCGCTGGGCACCGGCGGGGCCATCCGCAACGCCGCCTCCGGGCTCACCTGCGGCCCGGACGAGCCGGTCCTGGTCTTCAACGGGGACATCCTCTCCGGCCTCGACATCGCCGCCCTGCGCGACGGCCACGTGGCCGCCGGGGCCGACGTCACCCTGCACCTCACCCGGGTCGAGGACCCGCGGGCCTTCGGCCTCGTCCCGACCGACGAGGACGGGCGGGTGCTGGAGTTCCTGGAGAAGCCGGAGACGCCGGAGCAGATCGTCACCGACCAGATCAACGCCGGCTGCTACGTCTTCACCCGGTCCGTCATCGACCGCATCCCGGCCGGCCGGGAGGTGTCCGTCGAGCGCGAGACCTTCCCCGAGCTGCTCGCCACCGGCGCCCTGCTGCGCGGCGTCGTCGACACCTCGTACTGGCTGGACCTCGGCACCCCGGCCGCGTTCGTCCGCGGCTCGGCCGACCTGGTGCTCGGCAAGGTCGACTCCCCGGCCGTCCCCGGCCCGACCGGCGACGCCCTGCTGCTGCCCGGCGCCACCGTCCACCCGGGCGCGGTGCTCAGCGGCGGCACCGTGGTCTCCGCGGACGCGGTGATCGAGGCCGGCGCGATCGTCGAGGGCAGCGTGATCCTGCCCGGCGCAGTGATCGGCCCGGACACCCTGGTCAAGGACTCGATCGTGGGCGCCTTCGCCACCGTCGGCGACCGCTCGGCGCTGGACGGCGCGGTGATCGGCGACGGCGCGATCGTGGAGTCCGACAACGAGCTGCCGAACGGCATCCGGATCGCCTGCGGCACCCTGCTGCCGGTCGGCGCCGTGCGCACCACGGCCGGCCCGGGCGGCTGCCCGGCCGGCACCACGGCGGCCGCGGCGGTGCACGGGCCGTCGGTCACCGCCCAGCGCTAGCGGCCCTCCGGGCGGCCGCTCCGCGGGGCTCCTCCGCGGGGCTGCGGGGGCGGCTTTCGGACCCGTTCGTCTCAGGCTCGCTGCAAACCGGCCCCGGCTCCGTCCGGGGCCGACGCGCATTGGGCCGGACGGGTACCTTCGGAGCGTGGCTGGTAATCGATACGACAGCGGTCAGGGCGCCGACCGTCCGCACGGCGGATGGCCGGCTCCTCCGCCGCCGCCGGCGGGGGCGCCCGGGGGGTACGGGCGGACGGACGGGCCCGTGGACGGGCCGGAGTACTTCACGGCCGCGCACCCGACGGCGGCCGGCGGCCCGGGCGGGCCCGGCGGTAACGGCGGCGGCCCGGGGGGCACGGTCGGCGACGGGTACGACCCGTACGGGGCCGACCGGCCCGGCAACACCCGGGCCTTCCCGCTCGGTGACCCGTACCAGCAGCAGCCGTACTACGGCCAGCCGCCCGGGCCGGGCCACTACGACGACGGCGGCTACGGGCAGCAGCCGCCGTACGGTCAGCAGCCCCCGCCGCCGTACGGCGGCCAGGAGCAGCAGCCCCCATACGGCCAGGACAACGTCACCGTCTACCGCGCCGGCGGCCAGTCCGCCCCGCACGTGAGCGGGCCCCGGCCGCAGTGGCGCGAACTCTTCGTCGGCATCTTCCGCACCCCGACCGCGATCTTCGACCGCACCCGCGACCACCAGGTCTGGCTGCCCGCCCTCACCGTCTCGCTGCTGTACGGCGTGCTCGCGGTGCTCGGCATCGGGCTGACCCACGACGACATCGTCAACTCGACCTTCTCGGTCGCGCTGACCGGCCTGTTCGCCGCCGCCGTCGGCTTCACCGTGGCCGGGGCGGTCTTCGGCGCGGTCACCTACGCGCTGGCCCGCCAGCTCGGCGGCGACGGCCCGTGGAAGTCGACGATCGGGCTGGCCGCGCTGATCGGCTGGCTGACCGACGCCCCGCGGCTGCTGCTCGACCTGGTGCTGCCCTCCGGCAGCGCGGTGGTCCAGGCCGTCGGCTGGGCCACCTGGATGCTCTGCGCGTACCTGCTGACCAGCATGGTCCGCCGGGTGCACGACCTGCCCTGGGGCAAGGCGGCGGGCGCCGCGGCGGTGCAGCTGGTCGCGCTGCTGGTGCTGATCAAGCTGCCGACACTGGGCTGAGGGGCGAAGGGCACAATGGTGGGCGGGTCCGGCGGGTAGGCGCGGGGCCCGCCCACCCCCGTCCAGCCCCAGCCACGGAGTGCGTCATGACCCTCCCCACCACCCACGTCAGCTTCCCGGCCGGGGCGGTGACCGGTGAGTCCCCGGTGCTGGCGGTGCACCCGCTGGCGGACGGCCGGTACGCGGTGGTGACCGAGGCCACCCCGTTCCACCCGCTCGACCACACCTGGCCCGACCAGCCGGCCGACCACGGCACCCTCACCGTCGACGGCACCGAGCTGGCCGTGGTGGACTGCCTCACCGGCGCGGTCGGCCCGGACGGCGGCGCCCCGCTGGTCGGCGCCGAGATCCCGGTCAAGCGCGGCGACGAGGAGTGGTCCTGGCTGGTGCTGCACGTCCTGGACGCCGACCCCGGCGACCTCACCGGCCGCACCGCCGTCCTCGCCGTCGACGCCGGGCGCCGGGCCGCCCTGAGCGCCTCGCACAGCGGCTGCCACCTGCTCGCCCTCGCCCTCAACGCCGCGCTCGCCCCGCGCTGGCGCAAGGACCCGGGCCGCTCGGACGCCTTCGGCAACCCCGACTTCGACAGCCTCGCCATGGCCGGTTCGGTGATGGACACCCAGGCCAGCACGGACACCTACCGGCTCGGCAAGTCGCTGAAGAAGAAGGGCTTCACCGTCGACGCCACCGAGGAGTTCCCCGCCCTCGCCGACGCCCTGCCCGCCCTCACCGAGGCCGTCAACGCGCAGCTCGCCGCCTGGGTCGCGGCCGACGCCCCGGTCCGGATCGACGTCCCCGGCCCCGAGCTGACCGCCCGCCGCCAATGGCACTGCGAGCTGCCCGAGGGCGGCGCCCGGATCTTCTGCGGCGGCACCCACCTGCACCACCTCGGCGAGCTCGCCGAGCTGCGCACCGAGCTGCGGCTGTCCGAGGACGGCGCCGAGCTGGTCGCGGTCACCAGCCCGAAGCGGGCCTGAGGAACGCCGCGGGCGGCCACCCCTCGCTGAGGGGATGGCCGCCCGCCGTGCGTGCACTCCGTCGTGGTGCGGTCAGAGTCGTGGTGCGGTCAGACCTTGCTGCGGTGGAAGTTCAGGTACGAGCGGGACGGCGTCGGGCCGCGCTGGCCCTGGTAGCGCGAGCCGTAGCGCTCGGAGCCGTACGGGTGCTCCGACGGCGAGGAGAGCCGGAACAGGCACAGCTGTCCGATCTTCATCCCCGGGTAGAGCTTGATCGGCAGGGTCGCGACGTTCGACAGCTCCAGCGTCACGTGGCCGCTGAAGCCGGGGTCGATGAAGCCCGCCGTGGAGTGGGTGAGCAGGCCCAGCCGGCCCAGGCTCGACTTGCCCTCCAGTCGGGAGGCCACGTCCTCGGGCAGCGTGATGACCTCGTACGTCGAGGCCAGCACGAACTCGCCGGGGTGCAGGATGAACGCCTCGTCGCCGTCCGGCTCGACCAGCCGGGTCAGGTCCGGCTGCTCCTCGGAGGGGTCGATGTGCGGGTACTTGTGGTTCTCGAACACGCGGAAGAAGCGGTCGAGGCGCACGTCGATGCTCGACGGCTGGATCATCGCCGGGTCGAACGGGTCGACGACGACCCGGCCCAGGTCGATTTCGGTCCGGATGTCCTTGTCAGAGAGCAGCACGCTTCGAGGTTACGTGCACGACGGGGCCCCGGACGAATCCGTCCGGGGCCCCGGGTGTCCTCCCGCCGGCCGTCAGGCCAGGAACTCAGCGGCCTCCAACCGCATCGCCTGCGCCAGTTGGGCCGTGGACAGCTCCCGCACGTCGGCCAGCACCGAGCTCCGGAGCCGTCCGCACTGCGGACAGCGGATCAACCGTCCGGGCCCGAGCCGGCCCGGACCGAGGTTCTGCATCGGGAACGTGGTGGTGCTGAACAGGTGCCCCTCGGCACAACGAACGACGGCGCGCTGCTCCATCGATCCCCTTCCCATCCCTAACCCAGTACTCACCCGTACTCATCGCGCCCCGGCGGCCGGGCCCCAGGACAGCGTCACATTAGGGGATGTTCCGGACATTCCACATCGTGGCTCGCCGCCCCGACCCCACACCACCGGAGCACTCGCACGCGGCCCAAACAGTACGCCCCCCGGCTTCCCCCATCCGGCTCCGCCACGGCCCCGGACCAGCCGTGCAACCACAGCGGCGGATGGGGTACAGTGACACTGGATCGAGCGGTCTCTGACGGCTCATCAGGCGGGCGTAGTTTAATGGTAGAACATGAGCTTCCCAAGCTTAGAGCGCGAGTTCGATTCTCGTCGCCCGCTCCACTACCGAAAGCCGCAGGTCATATGACCTGCGGCTTTCTTGTTTGTGTGCCGTCGGTTCCGAGCGCCGCCGGGGACGGCGGCAGGGGCGGTTCAGGCGGTGGCGAAGAAGTCGCGGACGGTCTTGAGGAAGGCGGCGGGCTCTTCGGCGGGGGCGATGTGGCCGGTGTCGAACTCGGTGTAGGTGCTGGTGGGGAGCGCGGCGTGGAGGCGGCGGGTGTTCTCGACCGGGACGGTGGCGTCCTGGGTGCAGCCGATCACCAGGGTGGGGGCCTGGACGCGGGGGAGGAGCGGGGTGAGGTCCAGGGTGAGGTCGAGGGCGATGTGGCGCAGGGTGCCGGGGGTGGGCTGCATGTAGGAGGTGTTGGCCTCGACGGCTTCGCGGCCGATGCGGTTGAGGAAGCCGCGGCTGAAGGCGGTGAGGGTGGCGTAGCGGCCGAAGGCGACGGGGTCGTCGGCGAGGGTGTCGGGGCCGTCGCCGACGATGCGGTAGGGGATGCGGGCGGTGCCGACGGTGATGGTGGGCATGGCGGGGCTCCTTCTGGTCGGTTCTGGGTCCGGGCCTTGGTGGTCCTCGGCGGCCTTGGCAACGAGATAAGTAAACTACACGGTGCAGATCAATGATTCAACTGCACCGTGCAGTGCAATTCAAGGAAGGCGAAAGGCGGAACTGTCCGTGCTCGGCCACCGTCCAAGCAGTGACGGAATGCCTGCCCGGGTTGAACGCCGGGAGGAGTACGGAGGGCCCTGTGCAGTCAGGTGGTGCCGAACTGAACCTCGGATGCCCGGACGGTTTCCGCAGCGGCGCATCGGCCGCGCCGGACTGGTGGCCGGTGCTGGCTCCGGACGTGACGATCGATCAACTCGACGCCGCAGAGCACTGCGAGACGCTGCTCCAGGACACGATGGACGCCGTCAGGCCGGCGCCGGCGTGGCGGGAGGCGGTGCCGCGGGCCGGGGTGCGGTTGTCCGCGCCGGGTCGGTGGGGGCCCGAGGTGCTCTGGTACGTCACCCGGGGGCGGGACCTGCTCACCGTCGTATCGCCGGGCCGGCGGCCGGAGTTGGCGGCGATGGTGGAGCGGCAGTGGCGGCGGCGCGGGTGGACGATCACCTCACTGAACGCCGGGCGGGACCGGCCCGGGGTTGCGGCCACCACTCGGAGCGGGTCCCAACTGGTCCTGTGCTTCGGCGAGTTCGGCGAGATCCGGCTGACCGCGAGCCTGCTCGGGGCGGCCTGCTCGGAGCGGGTGCCCGCACTGCCGGGGGCCGGTGAGCCCGACCCGGCGCCGCTGCCCCATGTGCACTGCCCGTACTGGAGCGCGCTGGTGTGACCGGGCGGGCGGGGGCTGTGCGGGGGAGGTGACGACCGGGGGAGGCGTGGAGCGAGTCCCCCCGGACCCGCTCCACGCCGCCTCGTCGCGCGGCTTCGGCGCTGCCGCTCCCCCCGACACCCCGGCAGCCCCGCCGTCCCCCCTGGCAACACCCTCCGGCGAGAGCGTCCACACAGACCCCGGCGAGCCCCCACCTCCGGGGACGTCGTTGATCTCACGCTAACAAACCGCGTGGTTGGTTTGTCAATAGCGAGATCCACGAAAAATCCACAATCGTGGCGGTCTGGTCGGATCGGTGTGATGGGCGTCCCACCAGCCAGTTGTGGGTTCATCAGGGTCGTGCGCGGCTGTGCCGCACGCCGGGACGCGGGAACCGCGCAACCTGGAATCCGACATTCCGAGCATCATGTCAGCACGGAGTGACACTGCGCGAGTGCCCAGCGCAGTGATGCGCCCCGGACGACGAGTCGAGCGGGGCCCTCGACGACGCCCGATCAGCCCGACGGCGCCCGCTCAGCGCAGCAGTCGGCGCTCCTTGGCCACCGCGACCGCCCCCGCCCGGGTGTCCACGCCCAACTTGTCGTAGATCCGCCCCAGATGGGTCTTCACCGTCGCCTCGCTGATGAACAGTGCCCGGGCGATCTCCCGGTTGCCCAGCCCCTGCGCCAACTGTTCGAGGATGTCCTGCTCGCGCTCGGTGAGCTGCGGCGCGGGCGCCCGCATCTGCGCCATCACCCGGGAGGCGACCGGCGGCGAGAGCACCGTCCGGCCCTGCGCGGCGGCGTGGACGGCGGCGAACAGCTCCTCCGGCCGCTCGGCCTTCAGCAGGTATCCGGTGGCGCCCGCGGCGATGGCCCGGGTGATGTCGGCGTCGGTGTCGTACGTGGTGAGCACCAGGACGTGCGGCCCGCCGGGGGCGGCGGTGATCCGCCGGGTGGCCTCCACGCCGTCGATGCCGTCCCCGAGTTGGAGGTCCATCAGCACGACCTGCGGCGCCAGCTTGGCGGCCAGCGCGACGGCCTCCTCGCCGGTGCTCGCCTCGCCGACCACCTCGATGTCGCCCGCACTGGCGAGCAGCGCCAGCAGGCCGGCCCGTACCACCGCGTGGTCGTCACAGACCAGCAGCCGGACAGCGGACGGGCCGGACGCTCCGCCGGGCGCCGTACCGGACGCACCGCCCGGGGCGCCGTCCGAGGTGTTACGCGCTGCGTTCATCGCTGCTCCAGGGGGATCGCGGCGGACACGACGGTGCCCTCGCCGGGGGTGCTCTCCACCGTCAGCGTGCCACCCAGCTGCCGCAGCCGGGCACGCATGGCCGGCAGCCCGTACCCACGGGCGCTGCCGGAGCTGCGCCGCTCCCCGGCCGAGGGGTCGAAGCCCTGCCCGTCGTCGGCGATGTCCAGCACGGCCTGGTCGCCCAGGAAGGACAGCGTGATCGCGGCCGCCGAGGCCCCGGCGTGCTCCCGGACGTTGGCCAGCGCGCCCTGGGCGATCCGCAGCAGCGCGGACTGGACGGCCGTCGGCAGCGGGACGGGCGTGCCGTCCAGGTGGAACCGGACCGGCAGCCCGCTCTCGGCGGACTCCCGCTCGGCCAGCGCCCGCAGCGCCCGGTCGAGGGTGCCGCCGTCGGCGAGTTCGGCCGGAGCGAGGTCGTGGACGAAGCGGCGGGCCTCGGCCAGGTTGCGGGCGGCCACCTCGGCGGCGGTGCGCACGTGGGTACGGGCGGTCGCCGGGTCGGCGTCCCAGGTGCGGTCGGCGGCCTGCAGCAGCATCCGCTGGCTGGACAGGCCCTGCGCCAGGGTGTCGTGGATCTCCATCGCCAGCCGCTCGCGCTCGGCGAGGGTGCCCTCCCGCCGTTCGGTGGCGGCGAGTTCGCGCCGGGTGCGGACCAGGTCGGCGATCAGCGCGCGCTGCCGGGCGGCCTGCCGGGCCATGAACAGGAACACCCCGGTGGCCAGCGCGGCCACCGCGGGCGGCAGCAGCACGAGCGTGGCGTCCGCGGTGCCGGGCAGCCGGATCTCGGCGATCACCACCAGCAGCGTCAGAGCCGCCACCAGCGGGATCGCCGCCTTCGCGGGCAGCGCCCGGAGCCCGGTGTAGATCAGCGGGACGGCGCACCAGGCGAAGCTCGGCGCGAGCAGCACCAGCACCACCCAGAGCGCGACCACCAGCGCCACCGGCCACCGGCGTGGTCGGCCCGGCGCGGCCGGGCGGCGGTGTTCGAGCCAGGAGGCGGCCGGCTGGGCGACGGCCAGGGCGGTGCTCAGCCCGATCACCCAGGGGATCCAGGGGCTGTCGGCGTGGTGGGTGAGGTAGCGGCTGAGCGCGGCGGCGAGCAGCAGCAGGAAGGCGGAGTCCAGCAGCAGCGCCAGCCGGCCGGCGTCCGGGTCCCCGGCGTCGCGACCGCCCGAGGACGGGCCGGCGGACGGGCGGGTCTGCTGCACGGGGGCTCCTGGCGCTACGGGCTCTGGACCGCGCTCGGTCGATCGCGGCGGCGGATCGGTGCTCGCCGTACGGACCCGTGCTCGGCGGCACTGACCTGCACCGATCCCTCGATGGTGACCCGTCCGGCCCGGTCCCGCATCAGCCGATCGGTTGACGGTGCCGTCCCCCATCATGCCCGGGCGGTCGCGCCGGACCGCCGATGCCGCGCGCCCGTATCCGGCCGGAGGATCGAAGCGGAGCCGGGCGGTCCCCCCTCTCGCCGCCCGGCCCCGAACCCCCTGCGGCCCCCGCAGATCCCGCAGACCCGCAGACCCCGTGATCCCGTTGAGGAGCTGGACCATGAAGAAGACCTCCGTGCGCACCCGGGTGCTGACCGGCACCGCCGCCGTCGCCGCGCTCGCCGCCGCCGGCGTGGGCGCCGTCTCGGCCAGCGCCGAGACCACCGACACCCCGGCCTCGCCGGCCGCCGTCAAGGTCGACACCCAGAACAGGAACCTCGCCCAGAGCGCCGGCCTGAACATCGACGCCGCCACCCGCGCCGCCCAGGCCGCCTTGGACGCCGCGAACAAGGCCGGCCAGCACGTCTCGGTCGCCGTGGTCGACCGGGACGGCGTCACCCGGGTCCTGCTCAAGGGTGACGGCGCCGGCCCGCAGGCCCCGGAGTCGGCCGAGCGCAAGGCCTTCACCGCGGTCTCCTGGAACGCCCCGACCTCGGAGCTGGCCAGGCGACTGGCCCAGGCCCCGAACCTGAAGGACATCCCGGGCACGCTGTTCCTGGCCGGCGGCGCCCCGGTGCAGTCCAAGGGCGCTCCGATCGCGGGCATCGGTGTCGCGGGCGCGCCCAGCGGCGACCTGGACGAGCAGTTCGCACAGGCCGGGGTCGCCGCGCTGGGGAAGTGATCCTGGCGCGGTGATTCCGGCGCGGTGATTCCGGCGCGGTGATCCCGGCGAGTCCCGGCGCAGTGACCGTGGCGCAGTGACCCACCCCGGCCGGTCGGCCCGCCTCCAGGGCGCCGACCGGCCGGACGTGTTCCGACCCGGGCCACTCCCCCCACCGTGTCCTCGTTCGGGTGAACAAGGGAGGGGTCGCCGCAGAACAGGCGGTGACCCTTTGAAAAGCCGGTGTCGTTGTCAGTGCCGCGTGGCAGGCTTCCCGGTATGACGGCGTGGACCCTCAACGACATCGAACGTGCGATCCGCTCATCCTGGGGTGTCGACACCTGTGCGCCCGAGGACCTGGCCCACTGGCGTCCCGACAATCCCGCCCGCGGCCAGTGCGGGGTGACGGCCATGGTGGTGCACGACCTGCTCGGCGGCGAGCTGATGATGGGCGAGGTGCACGTCGACGGGGTCCGGACGGACCTCCACTGGTGGAACCGCTTCGCCACCGGCTTCGAGATCGACCTCACCCGCGAGCAGTTCGGCCCGGAGGAGCTGGTCGGCCCCGGCCGTCCGGTCGCCCGCCCGGCCCGCCCCGGTCGGCTCCAGGCCCAGTACGAGCTACTGCGCCACCGCGTGGTCACCGAGCTGGAGCGCGGGGCGGCCGCGAGCCGGATCCGCCGCCCGGTCCGGGTCGCCTAGCGCGTGGCCCAGGACCGGTGCTGACCACCCCGGCCCCGAGCCTCCCCTGACGTACAGTCGGCCCCGGACGGACCACCGTACGGGTGGCGGCGACGACGGGAGTGCGCGGATGAGCGGGGCGACGGTCGGTTTCGTGGGGCTGGGCGCGATGGGGCGGGGCATGGCCGGCAGCCTGCTGCGGGCCGGTCACGCCGTACGGGTCTGGAACCGCTCGCCCGAGCCGGTGGCCGCCCTGGTGGCCGAGGGGGCGGAGGCGGCCGGTTCGCTCGCCGAGGTGTTCGCCGCCGACACGGTGGTCTCCATGCTGGCCAACGACCAGGCGGTCGAAGGGCTGCTGCTCGACCCCGAGCTGCTGGCGGGCGCGAAGGCGACCCTGCACGTCAACATGGCCACCGTCTCGCTGGCGTTGGCCGAACGCGCCGAGGAGCTGCACGCCGAGCACGGCATCGGCTACGTCGCCGCGCCCGTCCTCGGCCGGCCCCCGGTCGCGGCGGCGGGGAAGCTCAACATCCTGGCCGCGGGCGCGCCCGAGCTGCTGGACCGGGCCGAGCCGCTGTTCGCCGCGATGGGCGAGCGCACCTGGCACTTCGGCGACGGCCCCCGGCAGGCCAACACCGCCAAGATCAGCACCAACTTCCTGCTGGCCTGCGCGATCGAGTCGATGGCCGAGGCGTGCAGCCTGGCCGAGGCCCACGGCGTGCGGCCCACCGACCTGGTGGAGATGCTCACCGGCACGCTCTTCCCCGGGCCGGTCTACTCCGGCTACGGCTCGATGGTGGCCGAACGCCGGTACGAGCCGGCCGGTTTCCGGCTCCCGCTCGGCCTCAAGGACGTCGGCCTGGCGCTGGAGGCCGGGGCCGCGCGCCACGTCCCGCTGCCGTTCGGCGGCATCCTGCGGGACGCCTTCCTGGACGCGCTGGCGCACGGCGACGGGGAGAAGGACTGGGCCGCCGTCGCCGAGGTCGCCCGCCGCCGGGCCGGCCTGCCGGACTGAGCACCCGCCCTGCAAGACCCGGCCCGCCCTGCAAGACCCGGCCCGCCCGGCAAGCCCGGCCGGCCCTGACTGCTCTGCCTGCCCTGCGTACTCGAAGCGCCGGGCAGGCACCGGGCAGGCACCGGACAAGCGGCGCGCAGGCAGCTCGCAGGCAGCGCGCAGGCTCCCGGTCAGGGCGCGGGCGCGGAATACCCGGCGCGCGGCGGGTGCTTGCACCTCTGTCCGCAACACCCGCCCGGGGGAGTACTGATGACCGTCCAGCCGTCCGGCGCCGAGGCGCCGCGCCGTTTCCTGTTCCTCGACGCCAGCTCGCGCGCCGGCGGCAACAGCGAACAACTCGCCCGACTGGCCGCCGAGTCGAGCCTGCCCGAGGGTGCGGAGCAGCGCTGGCTGCGGCTCGCCGACCACCCGCTGCCGCCCTTCCAGGACCTGCGGCACACCGGTGACGGCAGCTACCCGGAGCCGGTCGGCCACGAGCGGACTCTGCTGGAGGCCACCCTGGAGGCCACCGACCTGGTCTTCGTCGCGCCGGTGTACTGGTACGCCCTGCCGACCACCGCCAAGCTCTACCTCGACTACTGGTCGGCCTGGTTCCGGGTGCCCGGGGTGGACTTCCGCGCCGGGATGAGCGGCGGCACGCTGTGGGACGTCACCGTCCTGGCCGGCACGGAGGACCATGCCGAGCCGATGATCGGCACGCTCAAGCTGACCGCCGAGTACATGGGGATGCGCTGGGGCGGTGCGCTGATCGGCAACGGCACCCGCCCGGGAGACGTCCTGCGCGACGAGCGGGCGCTGATCGCGGCCAAGTCCTTCTTCTCCGGCTGAGCCGGCGCTGCGGCCCCGGGTCGGCGTCACGCCGGCCCGGGGCCGACCGACGTATTCACGCAGTCGAGGACCGTGCGCTACCGCCCTTTCGGGCGTGTACCCGTCACTCTGCGGTCATCTTTTGGCAAAGCGCAAAAGCCTTATCGGAGGACGGAGTTGGGCGATTCGGGCGCCCCGGGCCTGGAAGTTGGTCACAGCGGGGCACCTGCCTTCCGGAGTGGCTGGATCGTTCGGTACTCTCCGTCGGACTTTCAGCTTCGCGGGGGGTTCGTGGCGTCTGCGGCCGCCCCCTCGCGCCCGGGCCTCGCCCGGACACTTCCGTGAGGTCTCCTTGTCCATACGTCGCAGTCTTGCCCTGGCCGGCGTCGCCGCGCTCGCGTCCTCGCTGGTGCTGGCCGGCGCCCAGGGCGCCATGGCCGTCGGTTCCACCGGCACCCCGTCCGCCGCCGCCACGCAGGCGGACCAGAAGTCGAAGTCCGCCCTCGACCTCTCGGTGCACGGCGTTCCCGGCACCTTCATCGCCGGCGGTGCTCCCCGTGAGTTCACCTACCGGATCGACAACTCCTCCAAGCACGACGACGTCTTCTACCCGTTCGTGAAGCTCAAGAACAAGCAGGGCTCGCTGGAGGCCAAGCACCTCAAGGTCGAGTACCAGCTGCCCGGCGAGGGATGGCAGACCGGTGTCGCCGCCCCGGGCGGCGGGGAGCACGACGACGACTCCGTCCTGATGCTGCTCGGCGGCGTCGGGTCGGACGGCGACGTCACCGACGACTCCCTGCTGGTCCTGAACCGCGGCGAGAGCCTGACCATCAAGGTGCGGCTGTCCTTCACCGACAACGCCCCGCTCGGCCGGGCCGGTCTGGTCCCGGTGGTGTTCGCCGGCACGCTCGACGACGACAGCCACCTGCCGGTCGACAACGGCGCCTTCAGCTGCGACGGCATCCGCGGCGCGGGCTTCACCATCAGGAAGGCGACCCCGACCCCCACCGGCAAGCCCACCCCGACCCACACCGGCAAGCCGACCCCGACCGGGACCGGCACCCCCTCGGCGAGCCACACCCCGAGCTCCAGCGCCTCGCCGACCACCACCCCCACCACCGAGCCGACCACCCCGGCGCCGACCACCCCGGTGCCGACCACCCCGGCCCCGGGCACCGCCTCGCCGTCCGCCTCCGCCTCGCCGTCCGCCTCGACCGGCGCCCCGGCCCCGTCCGGCGGTGCCACCGACGGCGGCAGCGACGCCCAGCAGCCGATCGACATCCCGGTGTCCGTCCCCAACGTGACCCCGCCGAAGATCACCCAGGCCGGCGTCACCAAGGCCAAGGCGGCCGCCGACAAGGCGAGCAAGAGCCTCGCCACCACCGGTGGCGGCGATGACACCACCGCGATCGCGGCCGCCGGCGGCGCCGTGCTGGTGGCCGGTGTCGGCACCCTCGTGGTGCTGCGTCGCCGCAAGGCGGGTCAGCAGAGCTGACCCGGGACTGACCAGCGGGGGGCTTTTCCCGAGCACCCCCGTGAGCACCCCGTGCCGCCCGGCCGTCCTCGCGGACGGACCTCCGGGCGGCACGGGCCGTACTCCTCCGTCACATAGGATGTCCGGCCGGAGGGGGGCGGAACGGCGGGGAGAGGGACAGGTGCGGGGAGAACGCACGGCACGGGCCACCACCGACTACGAGTCCGCGACCGGTCGGATCGCGGGCCTGCCACTCCGCAGGCACCACGTGCTGCTGACGGCGTGGACGGTGCTCTGGTTCTTCCTGGTCGAGCCCAGTGGCGGGTTCTCCTGGCACTACCTGCGCCAGGGTGAGCAGCTGCTCTTCAGCAAACAGCCCGACGGCGGGCTCTCGCTCTACGCCCACCACCCCGAGCTGCAGATCGGCCCGGTCAGCCTGGCCGCCGCCCGGCTCACCGCCCCCTTCTCCCCGCACGTCGGCCAGCTGGTCGCCGAGGCGGTGAGCGCCGGGCTCGGCCTGGTGATGCTGGTCCTGGTCGGCCGTACCGCCGCCCTGTACTACCTCGGCACCGGCATCAACCACCGCCGGCTCCAGCAGCGCCTGCTGATCGCCGGGCTGGCGTTCATCCCGATGTGGGTCGAGGTCTCGGTCCGCTTCGCGCACCTGGACGACGTCCTCGCGCTGTTCTTCACCACCCTCGCCGCGCACGCCCTGGCCCGCGGCAAGCCCGTCCACGTCGCGGTCTTCCTGGCCCTCGCGGTCGACTCCAAGCCCTGGGCGATCGCCTTCGCCCCGCTGGTCCTGGCCCTGCCCCGGCCCGCCTGGCTGCGCACCGCGCTCTGGTTCTGCCTCCTGGTCGCGATCGCCTGGCTGCCGTTCTACCTGGGCAACCTGGACACCATGGCGGCCGCCAAGTTCACCATCCCCAACCAGCCGGCCTCCGCGCTGCGCTGGTTCGGGGTCACCGACCCGGCCACGCCCTGGTGGGACCGCCCGACCCAGTTCGCGCTCGGCATCGGCCTCGGCTGCGTCGCCGTCTGGCGCGGCCGCTGGCCGGCCGTGGTGCTGCTCGGCGCGGACGCCCGGATCCTGCTCGACCCGAGCGTCTACACGTACTACACGGCGTCGATCCTGCTCGGCACCCTACTCTGGGACGCGGTCGGGCAGAAGCGGCTGGTCCCGTGGTGGAGCTGGATCGCGCTGGCCGCGCTGTACGGCGGCACGCTGTACCTCCCCTCCGACTCGGCCCGCGGCTTCGTCCGGCTCGCCTTCGTGGTGGTCTCCGCCGCGTACGTGCTGCTCTGGCCCACCCAGCAGACCCGCCGGCCGCGGCCATCGGTCCGGGGCGGCGGGGACGGGCGCCGTCGGGCGGCCCGGAGGCGCGAGCGGGAGCTGGTCGACGCCTGAGCCCGCCCGGAGGCGCGGCTTGACCCTCACGCGACGTGAGAGCGCAGGGTGGTGGTCAGCACCAGGGAGGAGTTTCCGGATGAGCGAGGACGAGGGCCACTCGGTCGGCGCCGTGGCGAAGATCGCCAAGGTGACCGTCCGCACCCTGCACCACTACGACGAGATCGGCCTGCTGTCCCCCGCGGGCCGCACCCGGGCCGGCTACCGCCGCTACGTGGACGCCGACCTCGACCGGCTGCAGCAGATCCTGTTCTACCGCGAGCTCGGATTCTCCCTGGAGGAGATCGCGGCGATCCTGGACGACGACTCGGTCAGCCCGAGCGAGCACCTCCGGCGGCAGCACCGGTTGCTGACCGACCGGATCCGGCACCTCCAGGACCTCGCCACAGCCGTCGAACACGCCATGGAGGCACGCAGGATGGGCATTCAGCTGACCCCGGAGGAGAAGTTCGAGATCTTCGGCGAGGGCTACCAGGAGGAATGGGAGCAGGAGGCCGAACAGCGCTGGGGCAACACCGAGGCCTGGGCCGAGTCCCAGCGCCGCACCGGCGGCTACACCAAGGCCGACTGGCAGCGCATCCAGACCGAGATGACCGAGCTCAACACCCGCCTGGCCGAGGCGGTCACGGCCGGCGAGCCCGCCGAGGGCACCGCGGCCATGGACCTCGCGGAGGCGCACCGGCAGCACATCTGCCGGAACTTCTACGACTGCACCTTCACCATCCACCGAGGCCTGGCCTGCCTGTACGTCTCGGACCCGCGCTGGACCACCACCTACGAGGAGCTCGCCCCCGGTCTGGCGCAGTGGCTGCACGACGCGATCGTCGCCAACGCCGACCGGCACGAGAAGGCGTAGCGGGGGCGTGGCGGGAGGCGTGGCTGGTCACGCCGCCCCGCGCCCGAAGGAGCGCCGGTAGGCGGTCGGCGAGGTGCGCATCACCCGGCCGAAGTGGTGGCGGAAGGTCGCCGCGCTCTCGAAGCCGACGGCCGCGGCGATCTCCTCCACCGACCCCTCCGGCGACTCCAGCAGCGCCAGGCTGGCCGCGATGCGCTGGGTGACCACCCAGCGCATCGGGCTGGTGCCGTTGCGGGCGGTGAAGTGCCGCAGGTACGAGCGGTCCGACATCCGGGCGGCCCGGGCCAGCACCGAGACGGTCAGCGGGTCGGACAGGTGGTCCAGCGCCCACTGCATGCTGCGGGCGACCCCGTCCTCGTCCTCCTCGACCGGGCGGACCGCCGCCTCGATGAACTGGGCCTGCCCGCCGTCCCGGTGCGGCGCCACCACGAAGCGGCGGGCCACGCTGTTGGCCACCTTGGCGCCGTGGTCCCGCCGGACCAGGTGCAGGCACAGGTCGATGCCGGCCGCGCTGCCCGCGCTGGTCAGCACGTCGCCGTTGTCCACGTACAGCACGTCCGGGTTGACCCGCACCCGCGGGTACCGCTGCTGCAGCAGTTCGGCGTACCGCCAGTGGGTGGTCGCCTCCTTGTCGTCCAGCAGCCCGGCGGCAGCCAGTGCGAAGGCGCCCGAGCAGATCGACACGATCCGGGCGCCGCGCTCGTGCGCCGTCCGCAGCGCCTCGACCAGACCGGGGGAGACCTCGCCGCTGAAGGCGTTGCGCACGCCGGGGATGACGACGGTGTCGGCCGCCGCGAGGTCGTCCAGGCCGTGCCGGGCGGTCAGCGCGAAGCCGCCCACCGTGTCCAGTGCCGCCCCCGGCTGGTCGGCGCACACCTTCAGCCCGTACCAGGGCGCCGCCAGCAGCCCGCCCAGCTCGGGCCGTGCCAGCCCGAACACCTCGACCACCACGCCGAGTTCGAACGGCGCCATGCCCTCGAAGGCGTACACCGCGATGTCGTGCACCGGCTCCGGGCGCCGGCCGATGGTGACGGCCACCGGACGCGACCGGGCGGCCCGGTCCCCGGCGGTCGACTCGGCGATCCGCCCTGCGATCCGCCCTGTGATCTGCTCGGCGGCCTGCCCTGTGATCTGCTCGGCACCCTGCTCGGTCATGCGGAACCCCCTGCTCACGGGTGGCGGAATCCTGGGGAGTGTAGCCGTTGCCGCCACCCCGGATCTTTCCTCGAATCTCCCTGCAACCTCCGCCCGTCTCACACGTCCATTGGTACGGGGGCGGAGAGAGCCGGGCCGGAAGTGGCTGCGAGGATCTCCCCGATCAGGATCTTGGTCAGTGCCTGACGGTCCGGCGAGGGCGCCGTCACCGTCCCGGGGGAAAGCAGAACCGTACATGTCCATGGCCATCGGGCCGTTCGCCGCGCCACGGCGGGGGCGCGGCTTCTCCGTCCGCGGAGTCCGCGGAGTGGTCGTCGCGCTGTTCGGCGCGCAGGAGGCCGGCGAGCCGGACTACGCGCTCACCAGCGACCAGCAGGCGGCCCGGCGCCGCTCCGGCTTCCGCCTGCTGCGCGGCGGCCGCATGCCCGCGGAGGACCGGCCCACCCTGACCGACCTGTACCACGCCCACCGGCTGGGCCTGGTCCGGATGGCCGTCCTGCTGGTCGACCACCAGGACCTGGCCGAGGACGTCGTGCAGGAGGCCTTCACCCAGCTCTACCAGCGCCACGGCGAGCACCTGGACGACCTCGACAACGCGCTCGGATACCTCCGGACCTCGGTGGTCAACGGGGCCCGCTCGATGCTGCGCCGCCGCAGGACCGCCCGGGAGTACGTGCCCCCGCACGAGGCCGACGCCCCCTCCGCCGAGGACCACGCGGTGCTCAACGACGAGCACCGCCGGGTGCTCGTCGCCCTGCAGGAGTTGACCCCCCGCCAGCGCGAGGTGCTGGTGCTGCGCTACTGGTCCGACATGTCGGAGGCGCAGATAGCCGAGACCCTGGGGCTCTCCCGGGGCGCCGTGAAGTCCACCGCCAGTCGCGCCCTGGACGCCTTGGAAAAGCATCTGGAGAAGGTTCGATGACCGACAAGATCCCCCGCCCGCGGGGCGGAGACGACGACGGATCGGCCGGGACCCCGACGGAACGGCTGCTCCGCGAGGCGATGAACGCCCGGACGTCCCTGATCACCGCCCACGACCTGCGCCCGGCCGCGCCCCCGAGGAGCCGGGTGCGCCGACTGCGCCCGATGTACGCGGTCAGTGTGCCGGTGCTCGGCCTCGCCGCCGCCGCGGCGATCGGCGTGGTCACCCTGCACAGCACCCCGGTCGCCAAGCAGGACGTCCCCCCGCCCCCGGCCGCCGGCCTCTCGGCCTCGCCCGGTCCGACGCCCACCCCGACCCCGAGCGCCACCGCGAGTGCCACCCCGACCGATGACGCGCGGACGCAGCAGCCGCTGGCCGACAGCACCCCGACGTCGACCCAGTCGGCCACCGGTGCCCCGACCGGGCCGGCCACGCCGTACACCTTCCGCGGCGTCAAGTTCAAGCTGCCGGCCGGCTGGCGGGTCGCGCCCGCCGACCCGGCGGACTACCACCTGTGCGCCCTGAGCCCGGGAGCTCCGCAGGGCGCCTCCGCGCAGAACTGCCAGCCGTACGGGGTGGACCTGGCGGTCTTCGACACGGAGTCGTCGGGCTGGCCGTCGACCGCCGATCTCGATGCGCAGAGCGGTTGGGGCCACCAGCCCAACTGCCCGATCTGGGGCGATCCGCATCCGCCCGCCGCGGGGGAGTCCGTCAGCAGCGCGGGCCCGACGAAGAGCACGCCCACCGTTTCCGGCCGTCCCGCGCTCAAGTCGCAGTGGCAGGTGACCTGTGGCCAGACGCCCTTCACCGCGCAGGTCTGGGCCCTGCCCAAGGACCAGGTGTTCGTCTCGGCGGTCGGGCTCAAGGACGACTACCAGGCCGGGCTGCAGTCGATCGTCAACAGCCTCGACGTGAGCGGTCATCAGGCGGCCCCGTCGACGGCGCCCGGCCAGAGCGACATCACGGTCAGCGTCGACGGCCTCGCGGCCGGGCAGCAGCTGAGGGTGGGAAGCGCGGTCGTCACCTTCTCGGTGACGTTCCGGAACACCGGCCAGAGCACCTCCGGCCAGCTGGAGCCCCTGGTCTTCACGGACCGCTACGCGGGCACGCCGACCGCGCCCGGCCAGCAGCTGCCCAACGACGGCAGGCTGGAGCTGCAGACCGACAGCGGCTGGATCCCGAAGCCGATGTCCCCGGGCGCCGACACGTCCTACGCGACGGCGCGGGACGAGGAGCTGTTCTCGCTGGCCCCGGGGCAGAGCAGGAAGCTGACCTACCGGCTGACGATGGGGCCCAAGAGCGGTCCCGGGGACATGCCGTTGCGGGCGCAGGCCGTGCTCCCGTACCGCGGCGGCGACCTGACCGTGCTCGGTCGCCAGGACGTCACGGTCAAGCTCGTCTGGTAGTGCGGAAGGGCCCGGCCCACGGGGGCCGGGCCCTTCAGTGCTCGGTTCAGGCGAGCGAGGCCATCCACGCCTCGACGTCCTCGGAGCGGCGCGGCAGCCCCGCCGAGAGGTTCTCGTTGCCGTCCGCCGTGACCAGGATGTCGTCCTCGATCCGGACACCGATGCCGCGGTACTCCTCCGGCACGGTCAGGTCGTCCTGCTGGAAGTACAGGCCGGGCTCGACGGTGAGCACCATGCCGGGCACCAGCAGCGCGTCGACGTGCTCCTCGCGGCGGGAGTGGGCGCAGTCGTGGACGTCCAGGCCGAGCATGTGGCCGGTGCCGTGCAGGGTCCAGCGGCGCTGCAGGCCGAGCTCCAGGACCTTCTCGACGTCGTAGACCGAGGCGTCCAGCAGGCCCCAGGCGAGCAGCCGCTCGGCGAGGACGCGCTGCGAGGCCTCGTGGAAGTCGCGGAAGCGGGCGCCCGGCCTGACCGCGGCGATCCCGGCCTCCTGGGCGTCGTACACCGCGTCGTAGATCTTCCGCTGCAGCTCGGTGAAGGAGCCGTTGATCGGCAGGGTGCGGGTGACGTCGGCGGTGTAGAGGGTATGGGTCTCCACGCCGGCGTCCAGCAGCAGCAGCTCGCCGGGGCGCACGTCGCCGTCGTTGCGGACCCAGTGCAGGGTGGTGGCGTGCGGGCCGGCCGCGGCGATGGTGCCGTAGCCGACGTCGTTGCCCTCGACCCGGGCGCGGCGCCAGAAGGTGCCCTCGATCCAGCGCTCCGAGGTGGCGACGGCCTGGCCGAGCTCGCGGACCACGTCGGTGAAGCCGTTGACGGTGGCGTCGCAGGCGGCGCGCAGCTCGCCGATCTCCCACTCGTCCTTGACCAGCCGCAGGCCGCTCAGGAACTCCTTGAACTCGGCGTCCTTGTCGGCGTCCAGCACGTCGGCGAGCGCGGCCTCCAGGCCGGCGTCGTAGCCGCGGACGATCCGGGTCGGCGCGGCGGAGCCCTTGGCGCGCTCGGCCAGCTCCTCGGCGGCCTTGCGGACGTCGCGGGCCGGCAGGCCGAGCAGCTGCTCCTGCTCGCTCAGGCTGTGCCGGCGGCCGACCCACAGCTCGCCGTGGCCGTCGAGCCAGAACTCGCCGTTCTCGCGGTCGGAGCGGGGCAGCAGGTAGAGCGTGAACTCGTGGCCGGCGTCGCCGCTCGGCTCGCCGACCAGCACCGCGTCCTCGGTCTGGTCACCGGTGAGGTGCACGTACTCGCTGGAAGCGCGGAAGTTGTAGTCGGTGTCGTTGGAGCGCACCCGCAGGTTGCCGGCGGGGACGACCAGGCGCACGCCGGGGTGGGCGGCGGACAGCGCGGCGCGGCGCTCGGCGGCGTAGCCGGCCTGGGCGATCGGGGCGAGGCCGTGCAGCTCGGTGTCGGCCCAGCCGGACTTCATCGAGGCGGACAGCTCGTCCGAGATCTCGCCGTAGAGGCCGTTCTTGCGGCCCTTGAACTGCGGCGGCTCCTCGCCGCCCTCGGCCTCGGGATTCTCGGCCACCGCGGGGGTCCGGTCCTCGGTCACGTGCAACGCCTCCTTGGGGGTGGTACCGCCGCCCTCGGGGGAGGTGTCGGGTCGCGACACGCGCGGGCGGCCGTGCGTCCATGGTACGGACGCCCGGCCGATCGTCGGTTCGGGGCTCGGACGGCTACTCGAACCGCGCGGCCAGCAGCATCAGGTCGTCGGTGGCGGGGGCGGCGTCCGGGTCGGGGCAGACGGCGAGCAGGTGGGCGCAGAGCCGGTCCGGGTCGATCCGCACGTCGCGCGGGGCGTCGGCGGCGGCCCGGCGCAGGTTGGCCTGTCCGGCGTGCAGGGTCGGGCCGCAGCGGCGGGCCAGGCCCTCGGTGTAGAGCAGCAGGGTGTCGCCGCGCTCGGCGGTGAACTCGACCCCGGGGGCCTCCCAGCAGGCCAGCATGCCGAGCGGCGCGGAGAGCGAGGTCTCCACGAACTCGGCGCCGTACCGGCCGACCAGCACCGGCGGGCAGTGCCCGGCCCCGGCCAGGGTGATCCGGCGCTCCTCGGGTTCGACCCAGGCGTAGACGGCGGTGGCGGTGCGGGTCGGCTCGGTGGTCTTGAGCAGCAGTTCCAGGTCGCCGAGGACGGAGACCGGGTCCTCGCCCTCCAGCACCGCGTACGCCCGCAGCGCGGCCCGGATCCGGCCCATCGCGGCGGCCGCGCAGGGGGCGGAGCCGGGGCCCGCGCCGGGGCCGTCGCCGGAGACCGAGCCGACGGTGAGGCCGACGGTGCCGTCCGGCAGCGGGATGGCGTCGTACCAGTCGCTGCCGCTGGAGCGGTCCAGGCCGGCCGGGACGATCCGGGCGGCCAGCCGGAGTCCGGCGGTCCGCGGGAGGTGGTCCGGCAGCAGGCCGCGGCGCAGCGCCTCGGTGGTGCGCTGGACGCGCTCGGCCTCCAGCTGCTTGGCGAGCAGCAGCGCGGCGATCTCGCAGTAGCGGCGGACCAGTTCGCGCTGGCACCGGGTGGGTTCGGCGGGCCGGTCGTAGAACCAGACGGCGGCGGCGAGCGGGCCGTCCTCGACGGTGGCGAGCGGCAGGCCGACGGCTCCGCCGAGGCCGAGGTGGACAGCGAGTTCGCGCAGTCGGCCGCCGATGGCCGGGTCCTCGGCGAGGTCGGGGGAGTGCAGCTGTTCGGGCCGGTCGTGTTCGCGCAGCAGCCGGGTGAGCAGGCTCTGCTCGGTCGGGACGGTCTCCAGGGCGCCGAGGCTGGCCCGGTCGAGGCCGAGGCCGACGGGCTGGCCGTGGCCGCCGCCCGGCATCAGGGTGACCAGGACGCCGCGGCTGGCGCCGAGCAGGGCGGCGCCGGAGGCGAGGACGGCGTCCAGGGTGGCGGCGAGGCCGCGGGCGCGGGCGAGGCGCTCGGTGTGCTCGTGCAGGCTGGTGATATCGGACAGACGTCCGGCCAAACGGTCCTGCACTGAGGCGGACGGCGCCGTGGGGCCGTCCTCGGCGCCGTCGGTGCCGCCCTCCGGTGCGTCGGCGGTGCCGGGCAGGTCGGGCGGGTCGAGGACGGTGAGCCCGCCTGCGCAGCCGGGTTCGCCCGGTTCGGCGGTCGTCGGCGACGGGTGGGAGGCCGACGGGTGGGAGTTGGTCATGCCGCCACTCCTGACGCGGTGCTACGTGCCATGCGGAACCCCCAGGTACGGCCGATGTGGAGCGAGCACGGCCAAAGGGCGTGTTTCGCCTCGATTCGCTACTACTCGTCATTGATCGACAGCAATGCCACCACTTCTACACAGGCCATTCGGGGCATGTCCAGATCCGGGACGACGCGGTGGCCGGTTCCCCATCCGCTCGACCCGGTCGGAGGGCGTGCACGGTTCGTGCGCGCGCCGGTCGTGGCCGCAGGCATGGAGCGAGCCGGGAACGGGCAGAACCGAGGGGACGGACCGGGCGGCCGTCCGGATCGTATGTCCGTGCCGCCCGCGTTCCCGGCTGGCCGGAAGTCTCTCACTCGTACGGTGGAACCAAGCGCGCCCGGGCGGCGTCCATCCGGTCGCGTACGGGATTCTCGTTCCAAGGGCTGTTCCAGTGCGCGGCCCTTCTCATGTCGTGCTCCACACCGTGCTCCACGTCGTAGCCGCGCCGTCCGCCATGCCGTCCGCCCCGCTTCGCGTCTCCCCGGGGCCGTGCCGCCGCGGGTCCGCGCGGCGAGTCCCGACGGACGTCGGTGGGGCGGAGCGAACCGAGCGGTCAGGGAAAGGAACGAGCGCCATGCGTGAGAACCCGAAGAGCCCGAAGAGCCGGTCGCAGGAGTCGTCCGCCCGGCTGGCCGCGGCCCTGACGGCCGCCGTCGAACACCGCTGGCCCGTGGTGCCGGGCACCGTGCTGTGCGGCGGCCGCTGCTCCTGCGGCGACCCGGACTGTCCGGCGCCCGGAGCCCACCCGCACGACCCCTCGCTGCTGGCCGCCACCACGGACGCCCGGATGGTGCGCTGGTGGTGGGAGCGGCAGAGCCCGGACGCGCCGGTGCTGGCCGCGACCGGCTCCGCGGTGTCGGCGGTCAGCCTGCCCGCGGCGGCCGGCGCCCGGGCGCTGGTCTACCTGGGGGCGCTGCGGCTGCCGCTCGGGCCGGTGCTCGCGATGCCGGGCCGCTACGCGCTGTTGGTGGCCCCGTACTCGCTCGACGCGTTGGGCGAGATGCTCGCCCAACTCCCTTGGGTCCCGGGCTCGTTGCGCTACCACGGGCCGGGCGGCTTCCTGCCGCTGCCGCCCGGCGGCGGGGCCGTGGGGGTCCCCCCGGCCGGAGGCTGGGGGAGGGTGCGCTGGGTGCTGGCGCCGCGACGGGCCGTGGGCGGCGGGGTCTGGTTGCCGCAGGTCGGGCCGCTGCTGGGCGAGTTGGTGGAGGCGACGGTCCGACTGGACAGCGGCCGCTCGGCGTACTGACGGACCGCCGGGCCGTACCGGGCTCCGGGCCCGGTGGTGCGGGGCGTTCCGGAAAAACAAAAGATCCGGCCGCTGGCGACGGGGGATGCACCAGCGGCCGGACTCTTTAGACAGTAACAAGGATCCGCGCCCGCGCCAATTTCCAAGACGCCCTCCAGGCCCGGAAATTGCGGCTTCACGGTGACAATGTGACGCGTATCACCCGGATCCTGCGCGCTTTAGTTCAGGGTGACCTGACGGTTCACCAGGTTCGCGCGGGCACGCCGCTCCTCGGCGGTCAGCGGGGTGGCGTCGGCGAGGACGGCGGCGAGCCGCTCGCCGAACTCGGCGGCTGGCTTCTCGCAGTCGGCGGCGGTCATGGCGAGCGGGAGGTCCCACACCGGGACGGTCAGGCCGTGCGCGCGGAAGGAGCCGACCAGCCGGGTGTCCGGGCCGAGCGAGGCCTCGCCGGCGGCGTTCAGCCGGGCCAGCGCGTCCAGCAGCTGCTCCTCGGGCACGGTCATCACCCAGCGCAGGTGGTTCTTGTCCGGGGTGCCGCACCAGTAGGCGGCGTCGACGCTGTCGAGCTTCTCGGTCGGGATGGCCGAGGCGTTGGCGCGCTCCAGCGAGGCGGCGACCTCGCCGGTGGCGGTCTCGGCGTCCTCCAGCCAGAACTCGAAGCCGGTGTGCACGGTGGGCGTGAAGGCGGCGGTGGTGTCCAGCAGGTCCTGCAGGCGGCGGCCGCCGGGGACGGTCCGGCGGGCCGGGACCGGGCTGCCGGGCTCGGTGGCCAGGGCCAGCTCCAGGGCGTCCGCGAGGTCGCGGCTGAGGTCGCCGGAGGAGGACTGGGTCTGCAGGCCCAGCAGGATCGAGCCGTCCGGGCGGCGCAGGGCCGGCCAGGCCAGCGGCAGCACCGTCGCCAGGGTCACCGACGGGACGTCACCCTCGGCGGTCCCGGCCACCCCGGCGGCCAGCGTCAGCGGCACCGTGGCGGCGGGCACCAGCTCGCGCAGCGCCACCCAGTCGGCCTCGCCCTGCAGGCCCTCGAACGGGCGGTGCACCAGCTCCTGCACCGCGTGCGAGGCCTCCCGGCCGTGGCAGGCCTTGTAGCGGCGGCCCGAGCCGCAGGGGCAGTCCTCGCGGGCCCCGACCACGGGGATCTCGCCCGTGACGGCGGTGGTGGACTGGCGCTGCGGCGCCTTCTTGGCGGCCTTCTTGCCCATGCTGCGGCTCTCCCGGGGACGGTGGTCCTTTTCACCGGGAAGCCTACTGAGATTCCCCCGGCGCGCGGGAACGCGCCGGGGCCGGCGTCGTGCGCGGCCGGTGGCTACGCGCTGCGTGCGTCGCCCCCGGTGCGCCGGGCGTGCCGGGCGCGCGCGGGCAGTGCCGCCCAGACCGTCACCTCGCCGGGCGCGTCGCGGACGCCCCAGTCGCTGGCCAGCTGGTCGACGATGCCCAGGCCGCGGCCGCCGCGCGAGTTCAGCGAGGGGCTGGCGGGCACCGGCCGGGTGCCCGCGCCGCCGTCGGTGACCTCCAGGGTGAGCATGCCGTCGGCGTGCATCTGCCAGCGGACCAGCACTCCGCCGTCCGGCTCGGCCGGGCCGTCCTCGCGCTCCCGGCCGCCCGGCGCCGGGTGCGTCCCGGAGGGGACGCCGACCAGCACCTGGTCCACCACCTCGGCCCGGGCCCCGCGGCCCAGGGCCCGCAGCGGGCCGAGCGGACGGGCGTACCGACAGGCGTTGCTCAACAGTTCGGAAAGGATCAATACAGCATCATCAATGACCGGTTCCGGTATCTGCCGGTCACCCAGATCTCGACGCAGTCGGCGCCGTGCGACCCCGACACTCGCTGGGCCGTGCGGCACTGCCATGGTCGATGAAGTAGGCACTTCGCGCGCCACCATCAACGCCACCCCCGGACCTCCTTCAGCGTATGCCGAGGGATGGATGCCCCTTGGTAATGCGTCGGAAACGACCATCGGGGGGATCCCGCGAGTCCATTTCGAGCCGCGCGACGCAGGGTCGACAAGAGGTCATTCCGCGCTCACCCTCCGTCGCCCGCACGCAAGAATTCCGGCAATACCGTGCGCGGAAGGTTTGACTGCCGACCAGAGTGATCGGGTTCCACCGGTACGGCGGCGGTTCCCGCCCCGGATCACCGCCCGAGCTGCGCCAGCACCTCGGCGGGCCGGTTGGTGATGATCGCGGACACCCCGAGCTCCAGGCAGAGCTCGACGTCGGCCGGTTCGTCCACCGTCCACACGTGCACCTCGTGGCCCAGCTCGCGCAGCCGGGGCACCAGCTGCGGCTTGGCCTTGATCAGCTCGATGCCCGGACCGGCGATCCGCGCCCCGCCCGGCAGCGGGCGGCCCGGGCGCAGCTGGCCGAGCAGCGGCAGCATCCGTTCGATCAGGAACACCCGCTGGTACTGGGGCGCGGTGGCGGCCACCCGGTCCAGCGCGATCGAGGAGAAGCTCATGATCCGGGCGGACGGGCGGTCGCCCTCCCGGGTCGCACCGATCTTGAACCGCTCCAGCATCCGCAGCAGTTCGGCCTCGACCCGGCCGCGGAACCGCACCGGGTGCTTGGTCTCGATGGCCAGGTCCACCGGGCGGCCGCAGTCCACCACCAGCTCCAGCAGCCGCTCCAGCCGCAGTACGCCGCGCAGTTCGGGGTCGGTGCTGGGCCTGCCGGTCTTCCAGGCGCCAAAGTCGTACGCCTCCAGCTCGGCGAGGGTCATCGCGGAGACGGTGCCCCGGCCGTTGGAGACCCGGCGGATCCGGCGGTCGTGGACGCAGACCAGGTGACCGTCGGCCGTCACTCGGACGTCGCACTCGACGGCGTCCGCGCCCTCGTCGAGCGCGCGCCGGTAGGCCGCGAGGGTGTGCTCGGGCAGCGCGTGGGAGGAACCGCGGTGGGCGATCACCTGGACGGAGGGCGCGGTGCGCGCCGCCGCCGGGGGCAGGTCTGGGCTGGTCACGGGCCCAACGATAGGGGGCACAGGTGTCGCGGAGGCGAAGACGGTCCCAACCTGTGGGGCCGGCCCCGCCTCCGCGGCCCGCTGCGGTCCGGCGCGGCCTCAGACCCGCGCGGTGCGGCGGGTCAGCGGGGTGAGCGCCCAGGTGGCCAGCGCCGGCACCAGGAAGGCGAACAGCGAGGCGGAGGTCCACTCCTGCGGGGTGAAGTGCAGCGCCCCCTGGGCGGAGGTCCAGAAGTCCACCCACCAGCCGGCCACCGCGGTCGGCGCGATGAACTGGTAGACGACGAAGCCCAGCACCCACGGCAGCAGCATCAGCCAGCGGGACGGCGCCCGCTCCGAGAGGTCCCAGCCGTGCCGGCCTGCGCCGAAGAAGTAGTCCACCGCCAGCACCGCCAGCAGCGGCACGAACACCGAGCCGATCAGGCCGAGGAAGTTGCTGTAGGTGTCGGTGAACCGGTCGATCCGCAGCGCCAGCACGGTGGTCAGCACGCCGATCCCGCCGCTCAGCACCCGGCGGTCCACCCGCGGCAGCAGGTTCTGCAGCGACATCGCGGTCGAGTACACGTTGGCGAAGGACTGGTCGGTCTCGCGCAGCACCAGCACCAGCAGGAACAGCCAGCCGGCCCAGACGCCGAGGAAGGAGTCGAAGATCCGGCTCGGGTCGCCGTCGGACTGCAGCAGCGCCATCAGGCCGAGCACGTAGCACCAGACCTGGGCGACGGTGTAGCCCGAGAAGCTGCCCCAGAAGGACGAGCGCGGGGTGCGCGAGTGCCGGGTGTAGTCGGCGGCCATCGGGACGAAGGAGATCGACACCGCGATCATCGCGTCGGTGGCGCCCAGGAAGCCGTGCCAGTTGCCCGCACCCGGGTCGGGCACGCCCTGCCGGCCCAGCTGGACGGTGAAGTACACCATCGCGACCGCGACCGCCCCGGCCACGAAGCGGCGCAGCACCGCGATCGAGCCCAGCGGCCAGATCGTCAGGGCGGTGGTCAGCGCGCCCGCGAGCAGCACGAACAGCCAGCGGTAGCCGGTGGTGTGGGCGACGGTCTGCGCGCCCGCCGCGATGGTCAGCAGCTCGAACACACCCCAGCCGATGCACTGGACGATGTTCAGCACGGTCGGCAGGTAGGACAGCCGGGTGCCGAACAGCCCGCGCAGGTTGGCCATCGCCGGGGCGCCGGTCCGGGCACCGATCAGCGCGGCCACGCCGAGCATCGCGGTGCCGACCGCCGTACCGGTCACGATCGCGGTCACCGCGGCGGCCAGCGACAGTTCGCTGCCCTTCTCGCCGAGCACCGTGGCCGCGGTCGAGAAGCCGATCAGGCTGACGCCGAGGTTCATCCAGAGCGCGAAGTGGTCCCGGAAGCGCAGGGTGCGCGGCGGCTCGGTGTCCAGCACCAGCGGTGCCTCGACCCGGTGGTCGAGCAGCGCGGTGGCCGCGTCCGAGACGGTCGGAAGACCGGAGAAATCCTTGGACGCGGGCGCGCCCGAAGAAGAGGATGGCGAAGCAGGCGGCATGGCCGATACTCCCTACGCCGGCATTACCCGGACAGGTTCCGGCGGTCAGCGCCCCCTCGACGGTCGGCCTGTCGCTTGCCTGGCGTACCGTCGACATGCGCACTCTCAGCCTGGTGGGTCCAAGCTCCCGCGTGTCAGTTTGGAGCGACAGGCTAACCGGCACGGGTACGAACGCCAAAGGCCACGGGGTGCGCGGTCCGCATCGCGGGATGCCGGACGGGGGTGGGGAGCCCCGGTCGTCGGTGGCGGCTAAGGATTCTTATGAGTTCTTCAGAGGGGTCCTTACGGCAATCGAATCGACAGTGCGAAAAACTATGGTCCTTGGTTCTGTCAGCTATGGAGGTCGTCCGTGAGCACCGAGCGCGAGGTTGGGCCCGCCGGGCCGCAGGGGGAGCAGCCCGCCGGGGCCCAGGAGGCGGCAGGCGCCGCTTCCGACGGCACCGCTCAGGGCGGCCACAAGCCGACCATGGCGTTCAGCCGGGTCCCGGAGCCAGCGGCCGAGCCGGTTGTCGAGTCGGTTGTCGAGCCGTCGGCGGCGGACGCGGCTCCGGCCGACGGTGCTCCGGCGGCCGACAGCGGGCACAAGCCGACCATGGCGTTCAGCCGGGTCCCGGAGCCGGCAGCCGAGCCGGTTGTCGAGTCGGTTGTCGAGCCGTCGGTGGCGGACGCGGCCGAGACCGCTCCGGCCGAGGGCGTTCCGGCCGAGGGCGTTCCGGCCGAGGGCGGGTACAAGCCCACCGTCGCCTTCACCAAGGTCCCCGCGCCGGAGGCCCCGGCCGCGCCCGCCGTCGAGGAGCCGGCCGTCGACCCGGTCACCGGCTACATCGACGCCCCGCCGCCGGTCCTGCCGCCCGCGCCGCCCGTCGTACCCGCCCCGGCTGCGGCCGTGGCCCCGGCCGCGCAGGCCGTTGTTCCGGCCGCGCCCGCCGTGCCGCCCGGCACCAACCCGTACGCGACCCCGACCCACGGCGTGCCCGCCGCCGGTGCCCAGGAGCCCTACGGCGCTCCGGCCGCCAACGCGCAGGAGCCGTACGGCGCTCCGGACGCCAGCGGGCCCGCCGCGCCCGGCCACCACCCCTTCGGCGCCGGCCAGCCGCTCGGCGGCTGGGGCGGCCACGACGCCACCTCCGGCGGCCCGGGCCACCCCGGCGGCCCGAACGGTCCGCTCGGCTACCCGGCCGACTACCCCGGCAGCCCGGCCGGCCCCGGCGGTCCACGCAAGAAGCGTGGCGGCCTGGTGGCCCTGCTCGCGGCCGTCGCGCTGGTCGCCGGTGTCGCGGGCGGCGCGATCGGTGTGGTCGCCACCGACCACAACAACAGCAGCAGCTCCGTGGACGACCACCGCAGCACCACCGTCCAGGCCAGCAACACCCAGAAGAACGAGCCCGCCCCCGGCTCGATCGCGAGCATCGCGCAGAAGGCGCTGCCCAGCGTCGTCACCATCAAGGCGCAGGGCTCCCAGGAGTCGGGCACCGGCACCGGCTTCGTCTTCGACACCGAGGGCCACATCCTCACCAACAACCACGTGGTCGCGCCGACCCTCAACGGCGGCAAACTGACCGTCAAGTTCGCCGACGGCACGTCCTACAGCGCCTCGGTGCTGGGCCACGCCGAGGGCTACGACGTCGCCGTGGTCAAGATCGACAACCCGCCGAAGGCCAAGCTGGCGCCGCTGGCCCTGGCCGACTCCGACAAGGTCAACGTCGGCGACGCCACGATCGCGATCGGCGCGCCGTACGGCCTGGAGTCCACCGTCACCAGCGGCATCGTCAGCGCCAAGGACCGCCCGGTCGCCTCCGGCGACGAGACCGGCTCGCAGGCCTCGTACATGAACGCCCTGCAGACCGACGCCTCGATCAACCCCGGCAACTCCGGCGGCCCGCTGCTCGACTCCAGCGGCGCGGTGATCGGCATCAACTCGGCGATCCAGTCCAACGCCTCCGCCAACGGCCGGGCCGGCAGCATCGGCCTGGGCTTCGCCATCCCGATCAACCAGGCCAAGTGGGTCGCGGACACCCTGATCAAGACCGGCAAGCCGGTCTACGCCAAGCTCGACGTGCTGCGCAACGACGACTACAAGGGCGACGGCGCGCAGATCCAGACCCGCGACATCCAGGGTCAGCCGGCCGTCACCCCCGGCGGCGCGGCCGACAAGGCCGGCCTCAAGCCGGGCGACGTCATCACCAAGCTCGGCGGTGCACCGATCGAGAACGGCCCCGCCCTGGTCAGCCGGATCTGGACGCACAAGCCCGGCGAGACCGTGGACGTCGAGTACACCCGCAACGGCCAGACCATGACCACCAAGGTCACGCTCGGCCAGCGGGACGGTGACCAGTAGCCCTCGGGCGCGCGGAATCGTGTGCGCCGAAACCCGCCGGACCCGTTAGGCTGACCTCCGCCTGGAGAGCTGCCCGAGCGGCCTAAGGGAACAGTCTTGAAAACTGTCGTGGCGTGACCCGTCACCGTGGGTTCGAATCCCACGCTCTCCGCTGGTAGGAGAACCACCTGCTCAGGGCGGGTGCCGACATCGAGTCGGCACCCGCCCTCGGTGTTTTCCGGGGGATTCCGGCGGCCGGGGTTGACCCTGACACCGTGGGAGGCCGTGGAGTGGAAGCACCATGTTGAACATCGGAGACTTCGCCAGCCACGGCCGGGTGTCGGTGCGGATGCTGCGCCACTACGACGCGATCGGACTGCTCAGGCCCGCCCGGGTCGATCCGGTCACCGGGTACCGCTCCTACGAGGCGGGCCAACTCGCCCGGCTGAACCGGGTGATCGCGCTCAAGGAGCTCGGCTTCACGCTGCAGCAGGTGCGGGCCGTCCTGGACGAACAGCCGGACGCCGCCGAACTGCGCGGGATGCTGCGGCTGCGGCGGGCCCAACTCGCCGCGGCGATCGCCGCGGACGAGCAGCGGCTGGCCCGGGTGGAGGCGAGGCTCCGGACGATCGAGAGTGAGGGGAACATGTCCGAGCACGATGTCGTGATGAAGCCCGTGCCGTCCGTCCGGGTGGCCCAACTGACCGGTGTGGCGGCGAGTTACCAGCCCGAGGACATCACGCCGGTGATCGTCCCGCTGTTCGCGGAGCTGTGCCGCCGGGTCGCCGAGGCCGGGATCGAGGAGGTCGGCCCGTCCGTCGCCCGCTACGAGGACGCGCCGGAGGGCGACGGCTCGGTGCTCATCCGGGCCGCCGTCCAGGTCGCGCACTCGGTGCCGGGTGGCCGGGACGACTTCGAGGTGGTCGACCTGCCGCCGATCGAGGAGGCGGCGACCATCGTCCACCGCGGCTCGATGGACGCGGCGATGGGCAGCCTCCAGGCGCTCGCCCGCTTCATCGACGAGAACGGCTACCGCTCGGCCGGCTACGCCCGCGAGCGCTACCTGGAGACCCCGGACGACGTGTCCGGCTGGGTCGTCGAGCTCCAGGAGCCGGTGGTCCGCCGGTAGTCGGCGCCTTGCCCTCGACCTGGTCGAGGGCCCTAGCGTCGCCCGCCATGACCACCACCGCGCTGCCCCGCCCGTACCTGCCCCGGCCGTACCTGCTCTGGCTGACCGGAGCCCAGGCCGGGCTGCTGGGTGACGCCGCGTTGGGCTTCGCCCTCGGCTGGGCCGCCTCCGGGTACGGGGGCGGCGCGGCCGGGCTGGTGCTCACGGCGATCACCGTTCCGCGCACCGCGCTCGTCCTGCTGGGCGGCGCGGTCGCGGACCGGTTCGGCGCCCGCCGGGTGATGCTCGCCGGGGACGCGGTGATGTTGGCCGCGACCGTCGCCCTGGCGCTCGCGGTGGCCGGGGGCCGGGGCGCGCCGCTGTGGCTGCTGGTCGCGGCGGCGGCCGTGATCGGGACGGTCGACGCGTTCTACCTGCCGGCGAGCGGCTCGATGCCGCGCCGGCTGGTGCCCGCCGACCGGCTGCCCCGGGCGCTCGCGCTGCGGCAGGCCGGCGGGCAGAGCGCGGTGCTGCTCGGGGCGCCGCTGGGCGGCCTGCTGGTCGCCGCGGGCGGGCTCGCGGGCGCGGCGGCGGCGGACGCGCTGAGCTTCGGGGTCGTCCTGCTGGTGCTGCTGCGGGTCCGGCCGGAGGGGGAGCGGACCGGTCCGGTCGGGCCCGCTTCCGCTGCCCGGGCCGGGCTGCTGGGGGAGGCGGCGGCCGGTGTCAGGCTCGCCCTGGGCGACCCGCTGCTGCGGGCCGCGCTGCTGCTCACCGGCGCCGCCGCCGGGGCGCTGCTGCCCGTGGTGTCGCTGCTCGGGCCGCTGCTGGCCCGGGCACACGGCTGGGCGGCGGGGACGGCCGGGCTGGTGACCGGCGGCCAGGCGGCCGGGGTGCTCGCGGTGGCGGCGCTGGTCGCCTGGCGCGGCGGGCTGCCCCGGGCGGGTGTCGGGGCGGCGGCGGGGCTGTGCACGGCCTCGGTGGGCATCGTGCTGCTGGCCCTGTCCGCGGGCCCGGTGGGGGCGGTGACCGGCAGCACGGTGACGGGGGTCGGCTCCGGGCTGTTCGCCTGCCACCTCGGCCCGCTGGTGCTCGGCGGTGCTCCGGCGTCCCATCTGTCGCGGGTCCAGGCGATGCTGACGCTGGTGCAGAGCCTCGCGTTGGTGCTGTCCATCGGCCTGCTCGGCCTGCTGGCGGACGCGACGGGCGCCACCCTGCCCACCCTCCTCTGCGCCCTCGTCACCGCCGCCGCCGGCCTCGCGGCCCTCGCCACCCCGGCCCTCCGGCGCGCCTGACCGTGTCGTGCCCACCCTGCGGCGCTCGCCCGGCCCGGCCCGTTCGTCTGCTGCCCACCTCCTCCCCGCCTCGCCCGCCGGGCGCCCACCCGGCCCCGAGGCCCACTTGCCCACCCCCAGCCCTCCGGGCAGAGTGCGGAGGTGGAGGCGGCGCGGCGGCGAGCGGAGGCGGCGATGAGTGATCTGACGGACCGACTGGCGCGGGGCCTCCCGGCGGGGGCGGTGGTGGTGGATCCGGACGTGACCGCCGCCTACAGCCATGACATGGCGGGCTTCTGCGCCGCCGGTGCGCCCGCCGTGGTGGTGTTCCCGGAGACGGTCGAGCAGGTGCAGCACGTGCTGCGCACCGCCACCGAGCTGAGGGTGCCGGTGGTGCCGCAGGGGGCCCGGACGGGGCTGTCGGGGGCGGCGAACGCCGTCGACGGGTGCATCGTGCTGTCGCTGGTGAAGCTGAACCGGATCCTGGAGATCGACCCGGTGAACCGGGTCGCGGTCGTCGAGCCGGGCGTGGTGAATGCCGAACTGTCGCGTGCGGTCGAGGAGTTGGGTCTTTGCTACCCGCCGGACCCGTCCAGCTGGGAGTCCTGCACGATCGGCGGCAACATCGGCACCGGCGCGGGTGGCCTGTGCTGCGTGAAGTACGGCGTCACCAGCGAGTACGTGCTCGGGCTGGACGTGGTGCTGGCGGACGGGCGGCTGCTCTCCACCGGCCGCCGGACGGCCAAGGGGGTGGCCGGGTACGACCTGACCCGGCTGCTGGTCGGCTCGGAGGGGACGCTCGGGGTGGTGGTGCGGGCGGTGCTGTCGCTGCGGCCCCTGCCGGCTCCGCAGCTGGCGCTGGCGGCGGAGTTCCCGAGCGCGGACACGGCCGGCGCGGCGGTCTGCGCGGTGATGGCGGCCGGGCTGACCCCGTCGCTGATGGAGCTGATGGACGCGGTTTCCGTCCGGGCGGTCAATGAGCTGGCGCAGATGGGGCTGCCCGAGTCGACCCAGGCGCTGCTGCTGGTGGCCTTCGACGGGCCGGACCGGGAGGCCGGGTTGGCGCGGGTCGCGGAGCTGTGCCGGGAGGCGGGGGCGACCGAGGTGGTGCCGGCCGAAGATCAGGCGGAGTCGGACCTGCTGCTGGCGGCCCGGCGGCTGGCGCTGCCCGCGCTGGACCGGCTGGGGACGACGATGATCGACGACGTGGCGGTGCCGCGTTCCCGGCTGGCCGAGATGCTCAACGGCGTCGCGGGGATCGCGGAGCGGCACGCGCTGACCATCGGGGTGGTCAGCCACGCCGGGGACGGCAACACCCACCCGATCGTGATCTTCGACGCCTCGGACCGGGAGCAGACGGCCCGCGCCCAGCGCTCCTTCGACGAGATCATGGCGCTCGGGCTGGAGTTGGGCGGCACGATCACCGGGGAGCACGGGGTGGGGCTGCTCAAGCGGGACTGGCTGGCCCGCGAGCTGGGGCCGGTCGCGCTGGACCTGCAGCGGCAGCTGAAGGCGGTCTTCGACCCGCTGGGAATCCTCAACCCGGGCAAGATGGTCTGATTTTCGGAACGGGCGGACTCCCCCTGCCCGGGCCCTGCGCCGGCCGCAGTTTCGGTACGACTTTCCGACGGTCTGCGAATGGCTGAAAAGTCGATATGGAAGGGTGGCCGAACCTTTCGGGGGCGTGCTCCATAGCGGCCTGCGCCGGGGTGGTGCGCCCGGTGGTTCGCGTGACGTCGAAGCGCCGTTTCCCGGCGACCGCCGAACGGCCGTCATTCGGGCGAACTCCCAGGTCAGTGGCGGTGTGTCGGCGCGCTGTCCGGTTCGGTGCCCGTTATGCGCGACCTCGGTGGATATCACGCTAACGGGCGAAAACTGACCCGTCAGCTAGTGCTTTGTCGATTTGTTGCGTAAGTCTGTCTCCCGGCGTCGCAGCCCGCAGGTGTTCGTCTGGCCGGCGAACCCCCGCACTCCATGCATGACCAATGCACGACCAATGCACGATTAACAGCTTCTTGGAGGCTCATATGGCTCGCATCAACACCCGCCGGGTGCCAGGGTTCCTGCTCGCCGCCCCGCTGGCGGCGGGTCTGCTGCTGGCGGGTGCCGGGGCCGCTGCCGCCGACAACGGCGCGGGTGCCGCGGGCGGTTCCAACGCCGGCGTGGTGTCCAACACCGGGACCGGCAACGTGTTCGGCGGGGTCGACGGCAACTACGTCTCCAACCAGCAGACGGCCACCGGTTCCGGTGCCTCGAACCAGAACAACACCCTCGCGGCGAAGGACAACGCGGGCAACATCCTGGCCGGCCAGGGCAACAAGAACGTCAACGTCATCTTCTCCCCGGTCTTCGGCTGACCCCTCGGGCACCACCGCCGGCGGGGGCGCCGGAGGTGGACGGCCGCGGGTGAGCTGAGCACCCGTGGAGGGGTTGGAACCGGTCTCCGGACGGGACTCCCGTCCGGGTGCGGACCGGAGAGATCGGACGAGAGCTTTGACCGGCCAGCGGAAAGGGTCGCCGCGAAACCGGCCTCGTGGGCGGTGCCGCCATCGGCACCGCCCACGAGTGTGTCCGGCGCCGGTCCGTACGAGCTTGGTCCGTACGAGCCCGGTCCGTACGAGCCCGGTCCCAACGCGAGCCCGCGCGAGCGGCCCGGATCCGCCCACCGAGGGCCCGCGCCCGGAGCCGTCGGTCCACGGCGGTACGGTTGCGCTCCGACAGCGCCTTACGCGCCCGGGCCCGGAACGGACGGCCCGGCCGGGGCGGCGACCGCGGCAACCGGAAGGAAGGTGCGCGATGGCGGCGGAGGACGAGGGCCTGACCGGTCCGGACGGGGCCAGGCCCGCACCGGAGCCGCAGGCGGACGCGTGCCCGGCACCGCTGGACGAGCGCCGGCCCGAGCCCAGGTCGGTCCCCGAACTGCTGCTCGGCCGCCCGCCGATGGCCCGCCCGCTGCCCTCCTTCGATCCCGCGGCCGCCCCCGTCGAGCCCGGCCCGCTGTTCGTGGACTGGCTCGCCACCGCGCTGGACGCCGGTGTGCTGGACCCGCAGGCCTTCACCCTCTCCACGGTCGACGCCGACGGCATGCCGGACGCCCGGGTGCTGGTGCTGCGCGAC
Source organism: Kitasatospora sp. NPDC053057 (assembly GCF_044546945.1). NCBI lineage: Bacteria > Bacillati > Actinomycetota > Actinomycetes > Kitasatosporales > Streptomycetaceae > Kitasatospora > Kitasatospora sp. NPDC053057. The sequence goes on from NZ_JBITZP010000002.1 coordinate 370,107, forward strand.
GTGGACGCGGCCGGCACCGGCTGGAACTTCTCCGCCGCCGCCGACAGCCCCAAGGGTCGCCAGCTCGCCCACCACCCGGCCGCCGCGCTGACCGTCTACTGGCCGCAGCTGGGCCGCCAGGTGCGGGTCCGCGGCAGTGTCGAGCGGGCCGCGGACCTGGTCGCCGCCGCCGAGTTCGCCACTCGCTCGCCCGCCGCCCGGATCGGCGCGCTGGTCGGCCGGCAGAGCGAGCCGCTGGGCGCGCTGGAGGAGTACGACGAGGCGGTGGCGGTCGCCCGCCGCCGGCTGGAGGCCACCCCGGACGCCGTCGCGCCCGGCCATGCGGTCTACACCCTGTGGGCGCACGAGGTGGAGTTCTGGCAGGGCGACGCCCAGCGCCGGCACGTCCGGCTGCGCTACACCCGCACCGGCCCGGTCCGCACCCCGGAGTGGTCCCGCACCCTGCTCTGGCCGTAACGCCGTAACGCCGTACGCCGTCAGCGCCGCCCGGCCAGCGTGGCCCCCACGCTGGCCGCGACCACGCAGCCGATCCCGGCCAGCTGAGCCGCGCCCAGCAGCTGGCCGAGCACCACCAGCCCGACCAGTGCGCTGACCGCCGGTTCCAGGCTGACCAGCACGCTGAACACCCGCTGCGGCATCCGGCGCAGCGCCGTCATCTCCAGCGCGTACGGGAGCACCGGCAGCAGCACCGCCACCCCGGCCACCGAGGCGAGCAGCACCAGCGGTGAGGCGCCGGGGGCGGTCAGCCCGTCCCAGGCCTCGCCGAACCCGAACGGCGCGAGGACCAGCGCGCCGACCGTCATCGACACGGCCAGGCCCTGGAAGCCGTGGAAGGTGGCGCCGACCTTGTCGGTGAACAGGATGTACACCGAGTAGCAGGCGGCCGCGCCGAAGGCGTAGAGCAGGCCGACCGGGTCGAGCGAGCCGCCGCCGTCCCCTTCACCGAGGAGGGTCAGCAGGACGACGCCGGCCGCGGCGAGCAGCGCCCAGAGCAGGTGGCTGGCGCGCCGGGCGAAGACCAGGGCGACCGCGAGCGGGCCGAGGAACTCGATGGTGGCGGCGGTGCCCATCGGCAGCCGGTCGACCGCCCCGGCGAACAGGTAGGTCATTCCGGCGGAGGCGACGCCCAGCAGGGCGGCCGCGGCGAGGTCGCGCGGGCGCTTGTCGCGCAGCCTGGGCCGGGTGACGGCGAGCAGGATGGCCGCGGCGAAGCCCAGCCGCAGGAAGGTGGTGCCGCTGACCCCGAGCGGGCCGAACAGCGGCTTGGACAGGGCGATGCCGGTCTGCACCAGGAACATCGCGACCAGACACAGAAGCGGCGCCGGGATCCTCCCCCAGCCTTCGGCCGGGGGGACCCCCATCGGACGCCGCTTGACCTTGCCGAACCGGCCGGTGGACCGGCCGGGGTGGACCCCGGGGGGCGCCGCGGAGCCGGGCTCCCCACCTCGTCGCCAGCTGCCCCGCTCGCCGGCAGGCTCGCCCTTGGGGGCGGGCGGCATGGCAAGGGCCTCGGCGACGGCGGCAGCCGAGGTGGGGGCAGCGGTTTCGCTGGTACGGGAGGTGGGCATGCTAGTGAGTTTGCCGTAAGGAGTGATGAGCGGGCAAGCTCGTTACAAATATCAGGACGGATACGGACGGGTGCGCCCGAAAGGGTGGACTCGCGCGGGGCCTGCGGCGTGGTTGACCTGTTCGTCCGATGGTCCGTCAGTATCAAGGCCGGGTGCGCTATCTCCGCCCGGCGGCCCTCCTCGCCGCCTCCCTCGTGCTCCTGTTGGCCATCGACGGGACGGGCGTGAGCGCCGAAGCCTCCGCCCCGGCCGCCGTCGCCGTCCCACGCATCCGCGCCCTCACCCTCCCCGACCGGATCGGCCCGCCCCGGATCCGCGACGACTGGAGCGGTCCCGCCTTCGACTCCTGCTCCGCGCCCGCGCCCGAGACCCTGCGGGCCTGGCGCGCCGCCTCCCCGTACGGGGCGGTCGGCATCTACGTCAGCGGCTCCCAGCGCGGCTGCACCCAGCCCCGGCTGAGCGCGGACTGGGTCCGCCAGGCGCGGGCGATGGGCTGGCGCTTCCTGCCGGTGCACGTCGGCCTGCAGGCGCCGTGCGCCGACCCCAGCCGCAAGCCCAAGCGGATCGACCCGGCCAGGGCCGCCGAGCAGGGCCGGGACGAGGCCGACGAGGCCGTGCACGCGATGCGCTCGCTCGGCCTCGGCAAGGGCAGCCCGGTCTACCTGGACATCGAGGCCTATCCGATGCGCGAGGCCGCCTGCGGCCAGGCCGTGGTCGACTTCACCCTCGGCTGGACCCAGGCCCTGCACTCGGCGGGCTACCGCTCCGGCTTCTACTCCAGCCTCGAATCCGGCGTCTCCGACCTGGCCGCCGCCGCCCGGGCCGGCAGCTCCCCGCTGCCCGACGCCCTCTGGTACGCCCGCTGGGACGACCAGGCCGACACCGCCGGCTCCGGCCCGCTCACCCCCGACCTCTGGCCCTTCCACCAGCGCGTCCACCAGTACCGCGGCAACGCTCAGGAGACCTACGCCGGCGAGACTCTGGCGATCGACCGGAATCACGTCGACGGACCGACCGCAGGCTGACCGTCCGTCGATAGGGTGGCCGCTCACCGGGCACGAGGGGGCGGCATGACGAACGGCCAGGAACACCGGGGTGCGGCCGGGTACGGTGGCGGCACCCCGCAGCCGAACCCGTACGCCCAGCCGAACCCGTACGACCGGCCGAACCCCTACGCCCAGCCGGTCCCGCCACAGCAGCAACGGCAGTCGCAGTCGCAGCCGCCCCCGTACGCCGCCCCGCCGCAGCCCGTCGGCGGCCTCCCCGGCCCGCTGCCGCGCCGCAACCGCCTGGTCGTGCTGCTCCAGTTCCTCCTGCAGTGGATCTACGCCCCGCTCTGGATCCTCGGTCTGGTGGTCGTCTTCGCGGCCATCATCGCGGCCGCGATCTTCTCCAACTACGGCGGTGACGGCCCCAGTTCCGACGGCTGGCTGAGGGTCAACCGCAGCTTCATCCCGCCGCGCCGCCTGCGGGCCGAACTCACCGGCCGCCCCGAGGACTGGGAGCGCTACGTCACCCCGGTGCTCAGGCGCCGCATCGCCGCCGCCGAGGCGAGCCACGCGGCCGGCGGCGGTCAGGTGCAGGTCGACCTCGGCCGCGAGGTGTCGGCCGAACTCGCCGTGCGCCTCTACCGGGGCCTCGGTGCGGAGGGCGTGGTGCGGGTCGCCGAGCGGTTCGGCTGGCAGGGGGCGCCGTCCGGCACCGACGCCGGGCGGGTCCGGCTGGTCCGCCGCTTCCCCGCCCCGGCCACCTTGAGCGCCCCCTCCCCGCAGGATCCGCCGGCCGCCCCCGGCACCCCGTGGGGCCCGCAGCCGGGCCGCTTCGCGCCGCTGCTGCCCGTGATCTTCCTGCTCCAGATCGTCTACGTCCCGGTGTACGGCCTGCTCACCTTCTGGGTGGACCGCCCCGAGCCCGACTACTGGGAGCGCTGGGGCGCCCGCTGGACGGTCGGCCCGCGCGCCTTCCGCGCCGAGTTCACCGGCAGCCCGGCCGCCTGGGAGCGCCACGTCCGCCGCATCCTCAAGCGCGAGTCCACCCGCGAACTCGGCCGCAGCGCGGACAGTTACGGCCGGCTGATCGCCCCGGACGGCACCTTCCTGCGCCGCATCCAGCTCCACCGTGCCACCTACCGCGGCGCCGGCGCCCACCAGGCCCTGCGCATCGCCGCGGAACAGGGCTGGATGCTCGACCCGGCCTTCGCCCCGGATCCGGCCAACTCGCTGCGCCTCTGCCGTCCCGACCACCGCTGAGCCACGCCGCGTCGGCACCGGGGAGGAAACGGGGCGGATCCGTGATCCGTGCAACGGTGCGGGGATGCTGACAGCGGGTGGACGGAAACGGCACAATCGGGCACGTCCGCGCGTATTACCGCCCGGTAGGTGTGCCGCAGGAGCGCCACCAGTGCCGCCAGGTCGAGGAGGACCCGTGTTCAGCACGATGCAGGACGTACCGCTCACCGTCGCCCGGATCCTCGAGCACGGGTCCACGGTCCACGCTCGGTCGACCGTCACCACCTGGGACGTCACCGGGCCGGTCGTGCGGACCTACGCCGAGGTGGGCGCCCGCGCCGCGCAGCTGGCGCACGCGCTGCGCGACGAGCTCGGGGTGACGGGGGACGACCGCGTCGCGACCCTGATGTGGAACAACGACTTCCACCTGGAGGCGTACCTCGCCGTCCCCTCGATGGGGGCCGTGCTGCACACCCTGAACCTGCGGCTGCCCGCCCAGCAGCTGTCCTTCATCGTCAACCACGCCGCCGACCGCGTGGTCATCGTCAACGGCAGCGTCCTGCCGCTGCTCGCCGCCGTGCTGCCGGACCTCGCTCCCACGCTGAAGCACATCGTGGTGGCCGGCCCCGGCGACCGCTCGCTGCTGGCCGGCTTCGCGGGCGGCGTGCACGACTACGACGAGCTGATCGCCGACCGGCCCACCGACTACCCCTGGCAGCGCGACATAGACGAGCGCCAGGCCGCCGTGCTCTGCTACACCTCGGGCACCACCGGCGACCCGAAGGGCGTGCTCTACAGCCACCGTTCGATCTACCTGCACTGCATGCAGGTCAACACCGGTGACAACTTCGCCTTCACCCCGCGCGACACCGCCCTGCCGGTGGTCCCGATGTTCCACGTGAACGCCTGGGGCATCCCGCACGCCGCCTTCATGTCCGGCGCCAACCTGCTCATGCCGGATCGTTTCCTCCAGCCCAAGCCGATGGCCGAGATGATCGCCGCCGTCCGCCCCACCGTCAGCGCCGCCGTCCCGACCATCTGGAGCGGCCTGCTGGACGAGCTGGACGCCGGCGACTACGACACCTCCAGCCTGCGCATGGTGGTCATCGGCGGCAGTGCCTGCCCGCCCTCGCTGATGAAGGCCTACGACGAGCGCCACGGCATCCGGGTGCTGCACGCCTGGGGCATGACCGAGACCTCCCCGCTCGGCTCCTTCGCCCAGCCGCCGGGCGGCCTCACCACCGAGGAGGAGTGGCCGTACCGGATCACCCAGGGCCTCTTCCCGGCCTCGGTCGAGGCCCGGCTGATCGGCCCGGGCGGCGAGCGGATGCCGCACGACGGCGTCGCGGCCGGCGAGCTGGAGGTGCGCGGCCCGTGGATCGCCGCGGCCTACTACGGCGGCGCCGGACAGGACCCGGTCCGCCCGGACGACAAGTTCTCCGAGGACGGCTGGCTGCGCACCGGCGACGTGGGCACCATCACCGCCGACGGCTACCTGACCCTCACCGACCGGGCCAAGGACGTCATCAAGTCGGGCGGCGAGTGGATCTCCTCCGTCGAGCTGGAGAACGCCCTGATGGGCCACCCCGAGGTGGCCGAGGCCGCCGTCGTCGCGGTGCCGGACGAGAAGTGGGGCGAGCGCCCGCTGGCCACCGTCGTGCTGCGCCCGGGCGCGATCGCCGGGCTGCGCGAGCTGCGGTCGTTCCTGGCCGAGCGGATCGCCTCCTGGCAGCTGCCGGAGCGCTGGGCGATCGTCGAGTCGGTCCCGAAGACCTCGGTCGGCAAGTTCGACAAGAAGGTGATCCGGGCCAGCTACGCGGCCGACGAGCTGGACGTCACCACGCTCGGCAAGGAGTAGGACGGCAGGAGGGCCGGCCCCCGCGTGGAACGGGGGCCGGCCCTCCGCCGTGTCCGGGCTCAGCCCGCGGCGGCGACGCCCGCCTCGCCCATCGCGCCGATCCGTCCGAGCAGGTCGACGATCCGGGACTGGACGTCCTCGCTGGTCGAGCGCTCGGCGAGGAAGAGCACCGTCTCGCCGGTGCGCAGCCGGGGCAGCTCGCGCGGGTCGAGGTCCACCGAGGTGTAGACCACGAGCGGGGTGCGGTGCAGCCGGTCGTTGGCGCGCAGCCAGTCCAGCAGGCCGACCCGGCGGCGGCGGATCTGGAACAGGTCCATCACCACCAGGTTGGGCTGGACGCTGCTGGCCCGGGCGACCGCGTCGTTCTCGTCCACCGCGTGCTCGACGTGCATGCCGCGCCGCTCCAGGCTGCTGATCATCGCGGCGGCGATGTCCGGGTCGCCCTCGACCAGCAGCACCCGCGGGGCGTGGTGCTCGCCGTCGCGCGGTGCGAGGGCGCGCAGCAGCACGGCCGGGTCGGCGCCGTACGCGGCGTCCCGGGTGGCCTGGCCGAGACCGGCGGTGACCAGCACCGGGATCCGGCTGTTGAGTGCCGCGGTGCGCAGCGACTGCAGCGCGGTGCGGGTGATCGGGCTGGTCAGCGGGTCGACGAAGAGCGCCGCCGGGAAGCCGGCCACCTGGGCGTCCACCTCCTCGCGGGAGCGGACGATCACCGGGAGGTAGCCGCGCGACTGGAGGGCCTGGCCGGTGGCCGGGTCGGGCTCGGGCCAGACCAGCAGCCGGCGGGTGTTGGCCAGCTCGCCGGACGCGGGCTGCGGCCGCTCGGGGTCGGGGCGGTCGCCCCCGGCGGCCGGCAGTTCGGCCATCGGGCGCGGTGCGACCGGTGCCGGCGGCTGCGCCGGGAGGGCGGGCACCGGCGGGGTGCCGACCGGCGCGACGACCGGGCGCGGCGGGGCGAGCTCGGCCAGGCCGCTGCCGACCGGTCGCGGGCCGCTCTGCTCCTCGGCGGCGGGCAGCGCGGGCCGGGCGGGCTCCAGCGCGCCGCCGGGCTGCGGGGCGGGGGCTCCGGCCGGGGCGTCCGCGGCGGGCCCGGGCGGTACGGAGAGCCGGCGGCGGCGGCCGGTCGGTGCGGCGGCGGGCTCGGCCGGGGCGGGCGCCGGACCGGCGGGCAGGGCGTGTTCCAGGCCGGGGTACACCGGGGCGTCCCCCATGCCGGGCAGCGCGAAGCCGCCCGAGGAGTCCTCGGCGGAGGGCAGGGCGCGGCGTCGGCGCGGCTTGGCCTCGGCGCCGTCCTCGGCGGGGGCGCCGCCGGGCTGCGCTGCGGCGTCGGCCGGCGCGGGGCCGAGCGCGAGCGGCTCACGACCGGCGGGCCGGACCTGCTGCGGGCGCCCGCCCTCGACGGGCACGGCGTAGGCGGGGCCGGAGCGGCCGTCGTCCTTGCCCCACGGATCGCTCTGCGCCGCCTCCGCGGCGGCCTGGCCGCCGCGGCCGTACGCGGGGTCGTTCCCGGTGCCGTTCCACTGCTCGGGGACGGCCCGCTCCACCCGGGCGGGGGCGTTCGGCCACTGGTCGGCGGGGTCGGCCGGGGAGGTGGCGGCCTCGGGGGCCGGGGTCTCGGCAGCGGGCCGGCCGCGGCGCCCGCGACGCTCGGCCGGGGGCTCCTCGGCGGGTGCCTGCTCGGCTCCGGGGGCCGGACGGCCGGACTGCTCGTCGCCCGGGCCGTCGGGTCCGCTCGATCCGGCCGGGGTGCCGGGGGCGGCCGGGATGCTCCCGGTGTCCTCGGCGGCGCCGGCGCTGCTGGGCAGCTGCGGGATGCCCGGCAGCTCGGGCAGGACGGCGCTGTCGCTCTCCTTGGGCCGGTCCGAGCGGCCCTCGGCGGACGCGCGTTCGGCGGCGGCCTTCGCGGCGACCGGGTCCAGCGGCAGCTCGACCACGTACGTGGTCCCGGCCTTGCCGGGCAGCTCGTGCGGCTGGAGCACGCCGCCGTGGCGCTCGACCACCGCGCGGGCTATCGGCAGGTGGACGGGGCTGCCGCCGACGCCGGGGCCGCGGATCTCGACCCGGGCGACCTCGCCGCGCTGGGCGGCGGCCAGGACGACGGTCGGCGGTTCGGCGGGCGTGGCCGGGGCGGGCGAATTGCCGAGCCCGGGCGCGGCCAGTCCGGGGACGGCCAGGCCGGGGGAGGCGGCGGCGGGGGCGTCCAGCGAGAGGCCGGTGCCGCTGACGTCGGCGACCAGGTGGGCCAGCGCCTGGGCGAGCCGCCGCTCGTCGGCGATCACCTCGACCGCGGCGGCGTGCACCGAGAAGCGCACCCGGCCCGGGCCGACCAGCTCGCCGGCCTCCTCGACGGCCCGGCGGACCACCTTGTCCAGGCCGACCGGCACCTGCTGTGCGGCCTTGCGCCCGGTCTTGCCCTCCTTGCCGTCCTTCGCGTCCTTGCCCTCGGCCGGTCCGTTCTCGCCGGCCTCGCAGCGCTGGTGTTCGAGCACCCCGTCGATCAGCTTCCCGAACCGGCGGCACTCGTCGGCGAGCCGGCGCAGGGTCCAGTTGGCCTCGGGCCAGAGCTGCCCGGCCGGGTCGGCGGCGAGCCGGTCCAGCCGCTGGTTCAGCGCGCTCAGCGCGCCGCCGAGCTCGCTCTCCAGGACGGCGGTGAGGTGCTCGTTGCGGGCGACCAGGGCGAGTTCGCGGCTGCGGTCGGTGAAGGTCATCACCGCGCCGACCAGCTGGTCGCCGTCCCGGACCGGGGCGGTGGTGAGGTCGACGGTGACCGGGCGGCCGTCCTTGCGCCACAGCACGGTGCCGCGCACCCGGTGCTTGCGCCCGGAGGTCAGGGTGTCCAGCAGAGCGGACTCCTCCAGCGCCAGCGGGGTGCCGTCGGCCCGGGAGTGCTGGATCAGCGGGTGCAGCTCGCGCCCGCCCAGCTCGCTCGCCCGGTACTCCAGGATGTGCGCGGCGGCCGGGTTGACCAGGACACAGCGTCCTTCGAGGTCCACGCCGAGCACGCCCTCGGCGGCGGCCCGCAGGATCATCTCGGTCTGCTTGTGCTGGCGGCGCAGCTCGGCCTCGACGCCCAGGCGCCCGGAGAGGTCGCGGACCAGCAGCAGGAGCAGGTCGGAGGACGAGGAGGCGCGGGGGCCGTCGCGGTAGGGGTCGTACGGGGAGCGCCCGTAGCCGTCGCCGCCGTCGGTGGCGAAGTCGTTGCCGGAGACCTCGACCGGGAAGGTCGTGCCGTCGGTGCGGTGGGCGGTCATCCGGACCGGGCGGTCGAGGGCGTCGCCGTCACGGGTGGCCGGGCGCATCGAGCCGGGGATGCGGCTGGGGTCGAACTCGGGCAGCAGGCCGAGCACGCCCATGCCGACCAGCGAGGTGCCCGGCGCCTGCAGCGCCTGGACCGCCGCGCTGTTGGCGTCCACGACGGTGCCGTTGCTGTTCACCAGCAACAACGCGTCGGGCAGGGCGTCGAGTATGGCGTCGAGGCGAGCAGCGCCTCGGATCGGCCTGCTGCTCACGTCGACAGGTCTCCTCGGCTCAGGGCAGCTCCTCCGGAGTCGGCAGTATCTCATTCTTCTTTGCGGCGGGGACGACCCGCCTAGTAACGTTGGCGGTGGTTGGTGCCGAGCCCCACGGTTGTGGCATCATCACTGACACACGGAACGGGTCCGCTTCGCGCGGATGCGGTCCATGTGGGGAGGCTTCGCCTAGTCCGGTCTATGGCGCCGCACTGCTAATGCGGTTTCGGGGTTATTCCTGATCGAGGGTTCAAATCCCTCAGCCTCCGCAGCCGGGAGCCCCGTCGACGATCTTGTCGGCGGGGCTCTTCCGCATGTCCGGGGCGTGATCATCGGCCAGCCCGGAGGGGTCGGATCAATCGATTTCGTCCTACGTCGCAGGTCATGTAATGTTGTCCACGCAACGCCCCGAGGACAACGTTCCCCAGGGCGAGCGCTCATAGCTCAACGGATAGAGCACTTGACTACGGATCAAGAGGTTGCAGGTTCGAATCCTGCTGAGCGCACCAAACTCCGCAAGATCGGGTTCGCCCGTTCCTTGCGCTCATAGCTCAACGGATAGAGCACTTGACTACGGATCAAGAGGTTGCAGGTTCGAATCCTGCTGAGCGCACCAGCGAGAAGCCCCCGGCCACCGGCCGGGGGCTTCTCCGTTTTCCCCGTACCGACCCGTCCGTGACGCAGGTCACCCAAGGTCGGTCCGGTTGATCCACGGCACGTCCCGGTGGTCCAGGAACCAGTCCGAGCTGGTCAACGGCCGGGCCCGGTTGAAGGTCACCGGCGCCGGGTCGTGACGGACCAGCCCGGGGGCGGCGCCCAGGGCGTGGAGCAGTCCGGCGAGTTCGGCGACCAGCTCCGGCGGGCCGGAGAGGTGGACCTCCCAGCCGGTGAAGTCGCCGTGCCCGAGCAGCGTCTCCCGCAGCAGCGCGGTGGTCCCGCCCGGCCCCGCGGGGTGGCCGGGGGTGGCCGTCAGCACCCGCAGCCGGGGATTGCGGGCCAGCAGCCGCCGCACGGTGTCCAGGTCGTACTGCCCGGCCGCCGAGCGGGCCGCCAGCAGCACGGTGGCCTCCCGCCCAGGCTGCTCGGCGGTGAGCTGCTCCAGCAGCGCCTTGGTCTGCCCCCAGCCGCTGCCCGCGGCGACCAGCAGCAGCGGCCGGTCCGATGCGGGGGCGAGCACGGCCTCGCCGAGCGGCGGCCCGAGCCGCAGCAGCTCGCCGGGCATCACGTCCTCCACCAGGACGGGGCTCAACAGCCCGCCGGGTACCCGCCGTACGTGCAGCTCCAGGCTGCCGTCCGGGCGCGGCGCGTTGGCGAGTGAGTACGGCCGCCAGACCCGGGGCGTCCGAGGGCTGCTGAGGGTGACGTACTGGCCGGCCGCGAAGGGGTACGGGCGCATCGGGGCGAGGGTGAGCACGACCAGGTCGGACGCGGCTCGGCGGCGGGCGGCGACCTCGGCCTCCCACCAGGCCGGGTGGTGCTCCGGGAGGTCGTCGGCGGCCTCGGTCATGATCCGGGCGATCACGGTGTAGGCCTCGGTCCAGGCCTTCTCGGTCTCCGGCGTCCAGGAGTGGCCGGAGCACTGCCGCAGCGCGGCGATCAGGCTGGCCCCGACGGCCGGATAGTGCTCGGGCGCGGCCTGGAACTTGCGGTGGTCGCGCCCGAGCGCCCGCAGGTACTCGGTGAGCCGGCCGGGCTCGTCCAGCCGCAGCACGATCCGGGTGAGCGCGGCGAACAGCCGGTCGCGCTGCTCGTGCAGCTGGGCGGGGAAGAGCGACCGCAGCCCGGGATTGTGGCTGAACAGGTGGGCGTAGAAGAAGGTGGTCAGGTGGTCGGCCCGGCGTTCGACGACGGCGAAGCTGGCGCGGATGACCGCGGGGTCGAAGGCCACCGGACCACTCCCGGCTAGGCCGACCGGGCTTCGGTGAGCGCCGCGCCCATGGTGTCGCTGACCACCGTGTAGACGGCGGTCCAGGCGGCCTCGGCCTCCGGGGTCCACTCGTCGCCGGCGTAGTGGGCCAGGGTGGCGAGCAGGCTCGCGCCGACGGCCGGGAAGTGCTCCACCAGCGCGCCGTACCGGGCGTGCCGCGCGCCGAGGTCGCGGAGCAGGCCGAGCACGGTGTCGGCGTCCTCCAGGTGGATGACGAGTGCGCCGAGGGCGGCGAACAGCCGGTCCTGCTGCTCGTCCAGGTGTTCGGCGAAGAGGCCGCGGACACCGGGAGCGTGCTCGAACAGGTGCCGGTAGAAGTATCCGGCGACGGCGGGGCCGTGGGGCTCTACGGCCGCGAAACTGCGCTTGACGAGCACGGGGTCCATAGTCACGGTGCCCGACTCTACTGAGCCGGCGGGTAATTCGAACAGAGCCAGTCGACGAATGGTCAGATGCCGGACGCCGGCGCCTGCCGATCCGGCCGGAATTCCCGCTTCTCGGCCATTCGGGTGGTCCGGCTGTTCGGGTGGGATCCATTGCCTCCTCATGGCTGAAATGCAGTCGTTTCGGGTGTCTCCCGTCCTGCTGTCCGGATGACTGCCGAACGGGTGGGACGCGGCCAAGGGCACAGGTGTCGCGGTATGACCGGCCCGGGATCGTGATTCCGTTTTGTCCGATCTTGTGCCCAGACTGCCCGCCACCCCGGCAGTCGACCGTGAAGGAGAGCCGGATGAGCCGACGGTTTCCCCGCACAACCGCCGCCCTGGCCGTCCTCACGGTCGGGGCGCTGACCGGTTGGAACGCCCCGTTCTCGGTCGCACAGCAGTCCCCTGACGCCTGGTCGGCGCAGCGCCGGGCGGTGCTGCCGTCCGGGCTCGCCGTGCAGTTCGACTTCACCGCCGCGCCGGACACGGGTGTCAGCGCCGAGTCGGGCCGACTGGCCGGTCGTTCCGGAGGGGGGCATTCCGCAGTGGTGTACGCGGACGGAATGCGCCCCGGCGACGCTGCCCAGTCCTTCGGCATCGCCCCCGACCATCCGCAGACGGACGGTTCCTGGCGCGCCGTCGGAACCCTCCGGCTGAGTTTCTCCCGGCCGGTCCGCAATCCCCGGCTGCACCTCAGCGGGCTGGCCGCGGTGGCCACCGGTGAATCCGGCACCACCAGCACCGCGGCCCGGCTGACCCTCACCGGCGGCTCGCCCGCCGCCCCCGCCCTGGTCGCCCGCACCGACTGGCCCGGCTGGAAGGTCGACGGCAACTCCCTCGCCCCCAGCGGAAGTGACGGCTCCTCCGACGGCGCGGCCGGCTCAGCCGCCGAGGGCACCCTGGAACTCGCCGGGACGGTCCGCACCGCGGAGTTCCGGGTCGAGCAGCGCTCCACCGCCCGCGACGGGAGCAGCGCCGCCCCGCCCGCGCTGCGCCAGGCCTTCACCGTCACCGTGGACGAGGACCTCGGCACCGCGCCGCAGGCGTACGGCAACGCCTCGCACGTGGTCTCCGACCTCTTCCTGGGCACCGACGCCGCCACCCCGTCCCGCCGGGCCCGGCCCCGGCCCGGCGGCTCCGCGGGCGCCGGGCCGATGGTCGAGCTCGACCACGGCGCCGTGTGGCGCGGCAACCCCTTCGCGAGCCCCGCCACCAGCCCGCCGCCGCCCGGACTCCAGCCCGGCCGCGGCGAGTACCAGGGTGCCGACCCGGCGATCGGCTTCCCTGGCGAGGCAGCGATCGGCCACTACTACCGGCTCACCGTCCCGGTCGCGGTCGGCGACCAGCCCGCGACCCTGGCCGGCTGGATCGACTTCGACCACAGCGGCCGGTTCGACCCCGCCGACCGGGTCCAGACCGAGATCCCGGCCGGTGCCGACTCCGCGACCCTGGAGTGGACCGTGCCGTCCGGCGCAGCCTCCGGCGAGACCTGGGCCCGGCTGCGGATCGGCCGCGACACCGGCCAGCTCGTCCCCTCCGGCGGTTTCGCAGACTCGGGGCAGGTCTCCGACCAGCGGATCAAGCTGACCGTCGGCGCCGCGCGGCCCGAGATCGCCGAGCCGGTCGACGGCACCGTACTGGCCGACGCCCGCCCGAAGATCCGCGGCGAGGGCGCGGTCCCGGGCGCCTCGGTGGAGGTCCGGGACGGCGACAGCACGCTCTGCAAGACCAAGGTCGGGCGCGGCGGCGACTGGTCCTGCCGCCCCGGCAGCGCGCTCGCGGCCGGGGCGCACGGCTTCACCCCGGTGGAGACCACCAGCGGGGGCGTGGTGCTGCGCGGCGAGGCCGTCAGGGTCACCGTGAAGACCAGCCCGCCGGCCGCGCCCGTGCTCAGCCTCCCCGCCTACACCAACGACCCGGGGCTGCAGCTCGCCGGCACCGGCGAGGTGGGCAGCACCGTCTCGGTGGCCGACCAGTCCACCTCCTCCGACCTGTGCAGCAGTTCCGTCCGGCCGGACGGCGCGTGGTCCTGCCTGCCGGTCGAGAACCTGGCGGACGGCAGCCACCGGCTCACCCCGGTCGCGGTCGACGCGGCGGGGAACCGTACGGCGGGGCAGCCGGTCGCGCTGGTGGTGGACACCGTGCCGCCGGACAAGCCGGTGCTCGGCTCGCCGGCCCCGGGGGAGGTGCTGCGGGTCAGTCGGCCGAAGCTCGCCGGGCGGGCCGAACCGGGGTCGAACGTGCTGGTCACGGCCGGTGCGGGGGCGGGCGCCCGTACGGTGCTGTGCGGGGCGACGGCGGCGCTGAACGGGAGTTGGAGCTGCACCGCCAACCGGGACCTGGCGGACGGGGAGCAGTGGCTGACCGTCACGGCGACCGACCGGGCGGGGAACGGGACTTCGGCGGACCCGGTGCGGGTGCGGGTGGCGGCGGCGCCGACTCCGACGGCGCCCGGTCCGAGTGCCGCGGGCTCCCCGAGCGCTTCGGTTTCACCGGCGGCCGGTCCGGCCGTACCGGCCCCTTCAACGCCCGCTTCCACGCAGTCGGTTGGGCCTGGCGCGAGTGCGACTTCGAGTGCGACTCCGAGTGCGAGTCCGACTGCGAGTCCGACTGCGGGTGAGACGGCGTCGGTGGCGTCCTCGCCGAGACCCTCCGGCTCGACCGAGGCCCCGGAGTTCCGGCCCGTCCCGCCGGGGCTGCTGCCGATCACCGTCCCGCCGGTGGTTCCGGTGGTGCCGTTCGTACCCGCGACCCCAGCCGTTTCGACCTCCCCTGCCGCCCCGACGGCCTCGGCCCGTCCGACGGTCCCGTCCGTGTCCGCCGTCTCCGCCCCGTGGCCGCGTAGCGCCGTTCCGCCCCCGGGCGCCGCCTCTGCCACCGGTTCCACCGCGGCTCCCGCCCCGCAGGGCGGCCGCCCCGGCTGGTCGGCCGAGCCCCTGTCGGCCGCCGACCAGGGCCGACGCGGGGCGAGCGGTGCCAGTGGCCGGCCGCTGCCCGCGCCGCCGGTCGAGGGGGCGGCGGCCGGGCGGCCCCGGGAGGCTCGGCACGGCCTGCTCGCCGGGGTGTTGCTGGTGCTCGCCGGAATCGGGCTGATCACCCGCCGGGTGTTCGCCCGTGGATCCGGTGCCCGACGGCGCTGACCTGCGCCGAACCGTCCCAACCGTCCGTTCATGTGTCTGCGCGTCAGGTCGGCTTTGGACGATTCGTCAGGAAATGTCGACACACCTCTGCTCAAATGTCGCATTTGATGACGTATGAACTTAGCCTGACCCTGGCACTGCCCGTCAGATCCGGGCCGCCCGTTGCGCGACACACCAGACCCAGAGGATCCGTGCATGGACGTCACCCGCGATTCTTCGCAGCGACTCGAGAACCTGCCCGAGTCGTTCCCCCCGGCCTTGCCGGAACGTTCCGCCTCCGGCGCCAGCCCGCTCGCCGAGGTCTCGACCGTCAAGGCCGGCAAGCCGGCCGGCCCGGCCGGCGGCGGCCCGGCGACCGCTCCGCTGGCCGTCGTCCCCAGCCCGTCCTCCGCCCGCCCCGCCGACCTGCGGGACCCGCTGGAGACGGCCGCCCCGGAGACCGTCGAACTCCCCGAGGTCGGCCGGGCCGGTGCCCCCGCCGCCGCCACCTCGCGTCGCCCCCCGCGGGCGGACCAGGCGGTGCGTGAGCACACCGCCACCGCCGTGCCCGGCTGGGTCGCCCTGCTGGTGGTGCTGCTCGGCCTGGCCGGGGTGGGGTACGTGCTGCTGCGCACCGGCGTCATCCCGCACTGGGACGCGCTGCCGGACCTGAGCAACTCCGCCGTGCGGGACGGCGGCCGGGCCGAGGTGGACGCCCAGGCGATCGCCGCGGTCGGCGTGGCCGGTCTGCTGGTGGTGTTCGCGCTGGCCGGTCTGCTGGCCAACGCGGGCGGCGAGACCCGGGTGCTGACCCGCTGGGGCCGCTACCGGGGCACGGTGCGCAAGTCCGGGCTGGTCTGGGTCAACCCGCTGCTGCGCCGCCGCCGGGTCGACGTGCGGCTGCGGCACTGGCGCAGCGAGCCGGTCAAGGTGGTCGACCGCACCGGCACCCCGATCGTCGTCCGGCTGCTGATCGTCTGGCGGGTCAAGGACACCGCGCGGGCGCTGCTGGCGATCGAGGACCACGAGAGCTACCTGCGCGAGCAGGTCCAGGCGGTGCTCACCCGTACCGCCTCCACCCTGCCGTGCGACAGCAACGCGGCGCCCGGCCCCGCGCTGCGCGACGGCCAGTGGTTCGCCGACGAGATGACCCGGGCGCTGGCCGCCGAAGCCGCCCCGGCGGGCCTGGAGGTCTACTCGGTGCAGCCGCTGGCGCTGGACTACGCGCCCGAGGTGGCCGAGTCGATGCGCCGCCGCCGGCTGGCCGACCTGGACGCGGGCCTGCGGACCGTGCTGGTCGACGACGCGGTGGAGGCGGCGGCGCTGGCCGTCCACCGGCTGGAGCGCGCGACCGCGCACGAACTGGACGAGGCCGCCCGCAGCGCGCTGATGGAGCAGCTGCTGGTCGCCTTCGTCGCCCCGGCCGGAGTGGCCGCCTCGGTACCGCCCCCGGCCGCCCGTGCCGGGCGGAAGGAAGGACGACCCGCATGAGGATAGCCACCGGCGCGTACGCCGAACCCGACACCGGTCTCGACGCCGACTCCGGCCTGATCGGCTTCGAGGAGCGCCTCGGCAGCATCCCCGCGATCACAGGCTGCGGCTGCCCGAACTGCGCCGCCCGGCCGCGCACCGCCCGCGCCGCCGCGGCGGTCGGGGGCAGCCGAATACACCGGGCCGTGCGAAGTACCTGCCTGGCCACCACCGTGCTGGCGGGCGCCGGCGTGGTCGGCCTGACGGCCGGGGCCGGCTCCGCGCACGCCGCGGCCGGCAAGCAGGGCTGGGACGGGTCGAGGTACTGGTTCAAGAACGGCGCCGGTGAGTGGCGCTGGACCAGCCACTACGACGTCTACGCCAGCCGCATCGGCCAGTCCGGCGGCTCCGGCGGCAAGGCCGTCTCGAACGGCTCGGCCTCCTCCTGGGGCCTGCGCCAGGGCTGGGACGGGTCGAGGTACTGGTTCAAGAACGGCAGCGGCGAGTGGCGCTGGACCAGCCACTACGACGTCTACGTCGGCCGCACCGGCCAGCCCGGCGGGGCCTCGGACCAGGCCGTCGAGCGGCCGGGCACCGGTTCCTCCCCGGGCGGCACGGCGTCCTCCGGGAGCACCGAGGCGGCCGTCGACTACGCGCTCGCCCAGCTGGGCAAGCCGTACGGCTGGGGCGGCGACGGCCCGTCCGGCTACGACTGCTCCGGGCTGGTCCAGCAGGCCTACCGGCGCAGCGGGATCAGCCTGCCGCGGGTGGCCGACGACCAGTACGCGGCGACCACGCCGATCAGCGCGAGGCAGCTGCGCCGCGGTGACCTGGTGTTCTGGTCGGACAGCGGCCGGGCCTCGGGAATCCACCACGTGGGGATGTACCTGGGCGGCGGCAAGTTCGTGGAGGCGCCGCGGCCGGGCAAGACCGTCCGGATATCGACGCTCGACTCGGGCTACTACCCGACCCACTTCGGGCGGCCGTAGCCGGAGAACGCCGGGCCCCCAACGGCACGCCGCTGTCGGGGGCCCGGTCGTGTGCTCAGGCCGAGGCCTCGTCCAGCAGCGCGGTCTGCGCCGGGGTGAGCTCCAGGGTGACGCCGGCCAGCAGCGGGGGCAGCTGGTCGACGGTGCGGGCGCTGGCGATCGGGGCGGCGACCGTCGGGCGGGCGGCGAGCCAGGCCAGGGCGACGCTCGCTGGCTCGACGCCGTGGGCGGCCGCGACCGAGTCCAGCGCCTCCAGGACCTTGGGGCCGCGCGGCTCCGCCAGGTAGCGGGCGGCGCCCTCGGCGCGGGCGCTGTCGACGCCCGCGCCGCCCGGGCGGTACTTGCCGGTCAGGAAGCCGGAGGCGAGCGCGTAGTACGGCACGGTGGCGAGGCCGTGCTCGGCGACCACCTCGGCCAGCGGGCCCTCGAAGGTGTCGCGGGACACCAGGTTGTAGTGCGGCTGGACCGCGACGTACTTGGCCAGGCCCTCGCGCTCGGCGAAGGCCAGCGCCTCGGCGAGCCGCTCGGCGGAGATGTTCGAGGCGGCGACCGCCCGGACCTTGCCCGCGCGGACCAGCTCGTCCAGTGCGGTGACGAACTCCTCGACCGGGGTGTCGTCGTCCCGGTGGGTGTAGTACAGGTCGATGTGGTCCACGCCCAGGCGGCGCAGCGAGGCCTCGGCGGCGGCCCTGATGTTGGCCGCGCCCAGACCCTTCGCCTCGGGGTGCATGCCGACCTTGGTGGCGATCACGATGTCGTCGCGGTTGCCCCGGCTGCGCAGCCAGTTGCCGATGACCGTCTCGGACTCGCCGCCGGTGTTGCCGGGGGCCCAGGCGGAGTAGACGTCGGCGGTGTCGACGAAGTTGCCGCCGGCGGCCGCGTAGGCGTCCAGCACGGCGAAGGACTGCTGTTCGTCGGCCGTCCAGCCGAAGACGTTGCCGCCGAGGGAGAGCGGGTGGACGGACAGGTCGGAGGTGCCGAGGCGGACCCGGCTGTGGTTTCCGGTGGTCATGCTCGCAGTCAACCCTCTTGCGCGGCAGAGCATTCCATTGGTCACACGGATTTCACGATCCCGTCGTATCGTCGTCGCACGCCCGGGTGGTCCGTCGGCCGGAGGAGGGGTCCGGGGTGTGCCTGAGGTGGGCGGATTCGTTAGAGTCCGTGCCATGGCTGACAACGACTACGACCCCGCCGGTAGCACCCAGATGTTCCGGGCGTTCGTCGACGAGAGCCCGGCGCGTCAGGCACCGGGTTCCGTCTCCACCTACGGAAGCAGCAGCAAGAACGGCAGTCGCACCGGCGTGATCGCGCTGATCGCCGTCATCGCCCTGGTCGTCCTGGGCGCCGTCGTCTGGCTGGCGGTCAAGTGACCCTCGCGCGGGTGTAGGGCCCGGCTCTTGGATCCTTGCCGGGCCCGCCGCGGCCTGATCCGACAAAACCCAAGAGCCGGGGCCTTGGCCCGGGTCACCCGCGCGACGGGGGAGGACGTCCTCAGCAGGGCTTGCGCCAGGCGTTGAGGTCGAGCTTCTTCTGCATCGAACTGAAGCCCAGCGCCTTGGTCTTGGCGCAGAACTGGTCCGTGTCGAGCTTGTACTCGACGTGGAAGACCGCCTTGCCCGCCTTGATGAAGGGCGAGACCCGGTCGCACTCGTCGAACTGCGAGCACTCCTCGTTGACCGCGAAGTCGAAGTCCGGCAGCAGCGCGGGGATCTGGTCCAGGTCGTTCTTCAGGCCGATCGCCAGACCGCGGTCGTGCGCGAGCTTCGCCAGCATGCGGTTGTACGCGAGCTGGTCGTCAGGGGTCAGCGGGAAGCCGCTGTTCTGGTTGTAGGCCTCGATGGTGTCCGGCTCGATGGCGTCGAAGCCCTTGCTCCTGCACATGTCGAAGCGGGTGGCCATCAGCGGCTTCAGCTGGTCGAGCTTGCGGATGTCGAACCACTTCTCGCCCTTCCAGCCGGTGTCCGAGCCCTGCAGGGCCTTGGCGAAGGCGGCGGAGTCGGGGCGGAAGTCCTCCCAGGAGCCGGCGTTGATGTAGCAGATCACCTTGCGGCCCTTGGCGTGCAGCGCGGCGACCACCGAGGCGTCGTTCTCGAAGCCGTCGATGTCGTAGACGGGTACGTCCACCGACTGGTCGACGGTGCCGCCGAGCTGCCACTGCCAGGCCAGGCCCGGGGTGGGCTGCCAGCGGGCGCCGGCCGGCGGCTGGGTGGTGGCCCCGGGCGGGGTGGTGGTGCCCGGGGTGCCGGGGGCGGTGGTGGTGCCCGGGGCCGAGGTGGTGCCGGGGGCGCTGGGCGTGCCGGGGGTGGCGGAGCCGTCGCCGGGGGTGCTCGGCGCGGTGGCCGCGGGGGAGTTGCTCGGGGTGCCGTCGGACGAGTCCTGGTCGTCCTCCGAGCCCGAGCTGCTGCACGAGCTGACCAGCAGGGCGGTGACGGTGGCGAAGGCTATGGCGGCCGGCAGCAGCCGGGTGCGGCGGTTCACGGTAGTCGAACTCCGGATCGGGTCAGGTCAGTTCAGCGGCGGTCAGGCCGTAGGGCAGGGTGCGCCAGGGGTTCTCCCCGGCGCCCGGTACGGCACAGCCGACGCCGGCTCGCCGGGCGGCGATCAGTGCGGAGGCATCCTGGGCGGACTCGGCCGGGACGTCGTAGACCAGGTGGCAGAAGCGGGAGGCCGCGTGGCGGCCGGTCCACAGCGGCAGGGTCATGGCGCGGTACGCGTCCCAGTCGCCCTCGAAGGTGACCAGCAGGTCGGCGAGGCCGACCTCGGCGTAGCCGGGGTCCGGGTGCTCGCCGTGGCCGAACACCACGGTGCCGCAGCCGGCCGCCCGAGCGGCCGTCGCGAGCCGCCGGTAGTGCGCCAACGCGCCCGGGTGGGTGGCGACTTGGTCGAGGTACACGCCGGTGATGCCATGCCGTTGACGGTACGTCAGGATGTCGGCGACCACGGCCGCGTGCGGCCTGCGGCCGTAGTCGGTGTCGGCGTATCCGACCAACGGCAGGCCGGCCGCCCGGAGTTCTTCGGCGGCCTCGGCGAAGACGTGGTCCGGCACCTCGCCCGGACCGTCCGCGAGGTTGAGCACCACGGCGGCGATCCGGGCGGGGTCGGCGGCGGCGACCGCCCGCCAGGCCGCCGGGTCCACCGCGGGGTGGACGTACAGCGGCACCAGCAGGCGGCCGTCGGGGATGGTCCCGGAGGTCATGCGACCACCGGGATCGGCGCGGGTTCGGCGGTGTCGAGCCACAGGTCGCGCAGGGTGTCGGCGAGGACCGTCTCCGGGTGCCAGCCGAGTTCCCGGGCGGCGGCCGACACGTCGGCCTGCTGCCAGGAGACCCCGGCCGAGCGCTCGGAGCCCGCCCCGCTCTCGTCGATCCGGCCGGTGAAGCCGGACGCCGCGACCAGGCCGTCGGCGATCGCCCGGACCGGCTGGGCCCGCCCCGAGGCGAGGTTGAGCACCCGGGGGAGCGGACCGTCGGCGGCGACGGCCAGGCCGACCGCCTTGGCGATGTCCCGGGCGTCCACGAAGTCCCGGTAGGCGGAGAGGTCCCCGACCGTGACCACGCCGTCGGCGCCCTCGGGCGCCACCCGGCGCAGCTCGGCCGCCAGTCGGCCGGGCAGCGAGCCCGCCGGGGCGCCCGGGCCGACCGGGTTGAACACCCGCAGCACCACCGCGTCCAGCGGGGAGCCCGCCACCGCGAGGGAGCCGGCCAGCTTGGTCGCGCCGTACACGCCGACCGGGCGGGCGTCGGCCTGCTCGGTCAGGGACTCGCCCTCCGCGCAGACGCCGTACTCACCGGCCGAACCGATGTGCACCAGGCGGGCCTTCGGGGCGCCCAGGGAGAGCGCCTCGCAGAGCACCGCCGGACCGCGGGCGTTCACCTCGGCGAGCTTGACCGCGCTGCCGGCCACCGCGCCGGCGAAGTTGACCACCACGTCGGGGGCCAGCGCGGCCAGTTCCTCGCCGAGCGGGCCGGCCTGGGCGGTGCCCAGGTCCAGCCGGAGGTCGTGAGCGGGCCGCCGGCCCGCGGTCAGCACGGTGGCCCCGGGCAGTGACCGCAGGACGGCGGAGGCGTGACGGCCCAGGAAGCCGTCGCCGCCGAGCAGCAGGATTCTCACGCGGCCCGTCCGTCGCTCTCGACGCCCGCGGCGGCGGGCTCCTCGACCTCGTCGTCCGGGGCGGTGCGGGTGGCCGGGATCGGCAGCTCCGCGACGCCCGGCACGGTGACGGTCGACTCGAAGGGCATCAGGACCGGGCGGATCGTCGAGAACTCGGTGTTCGCCCGGTCGTAGTCGTCCGGGCGGCCGATGTCCAGCCAGTAGCCGCCGAAGTCGTACGCGGCCGGCGGGGTGTCGGCCGCCAGCAGGTCGAGCACCAGCTCGTCGAAGCCCAGCGGCAGGCCCGGGGTGTACTTGGCGAGTGCCGCGCGGGAGACGCCGTACACGCCCATCGAGACCCGGTAGTCGATGCTGGGCTTCTCCTGGAAGCCGGTGATCGTGCCGGAGTCGGTGGTCAGCACGCCGAAGTCGATCTTCACCTGGCGGGCGTAGGTGGCGATGGTCAGCGGGGCGCCGGACGTCTCGTGGTGCCGGAGCACCCCGGCGAAGTCCAGGTCGGTGAGGATGTCGCCGTTCATCACCAGGAAGTGCTCCGGCAGGCGGTCCTGCATGGTGAGCAGCGGGCCCATGGTGCCGAGCGGGCTGTCCTCGACGGCGTAGCCGACTCGCAGGCCCCACTGCGAGCCGTTGCCGACGTAGGCGCGGATGATGTGGCCGAGGTGGCCGATGGCCAGGGTGACGGTCTTGAAGCCCGCGGCGGCGAGCTGGCGCATCACGATCTCCAGGATCGCGTGCTGGTCGCCGATCGGGACGAGCGGCTTGGGAAGCGCGGTGGTGTACGGGCGGAGACGGACGCCCTTACCGCCGGCCAGGATCACTGCGTGCATGGTGTTTCCCCCACGGAAAGGATGTGTAGGACACGAACCTCGGATACCAGGACGAGCATGATCGTTACGGCGGTCAGACGTTGTAGATGTCGGTCTTGTAGCGCGCCAGGTTGGCCGGGTCGCGGAAGAACTCGATGGTCTGCTCCAGGCCCTGCTCCAGGCTGAACAGCGGGGCCCAACCGGTGGCCTCGCGCAGCCGGGTGGCGTCCGCGACCAGGCGCATGACCTCGGAGTTGGTCGGACGGATGCGCTGCTCGTCCTCCTGCACCAGCAGGTCGACGCCCATCAGCTTGCCGACCAGGGTGACCAGGTCGCCGACCGAGATCTCGCCGCCGGTGCCGGCGTTGAAGGTCCGGCCGACCACCGTCTCGGCGGGCGCGGTGCCCACCGTGCGGAAGGCGTTGGCGGTGTCCTTGACGAACATGAAGTCGCGGGTCGGGCGCAGGTCGCCGAGGGTGATCTCGGTCTGGCCGGCCGCCACCTGGGCGATCACGGTCGGGATGACGGCGCGCATCGACTGGCGCGGGCCGAAGGTGTTGAACGGGCGCAGGGTGACGACCGGGGTCTCGAAGCTGGCGTGGTAGCTGTCGGCCAGCCGGTCCCCGCCGGCCTTGGAGGCGGCGTACGGGGACTGGGTGTTGATCGGGTGGTCCTCGGTGATCGGCACGGTCTGCGCGGTGCCGTAGGTCTCGCTCGTGGAGGTGTGCACCAGGCGCGGGATCTCCAGGTGGCGCACCGCCTCCAGCACGTTCAGGGTGCCGGTGACGTTGGTGTCCACGTACGAGTGGGGAGCGCGGTAGGAGTACGGGATCGCGATCAGGGCGGCCAGGTGGTAGACCGCCTCGGTGCCCTTGACCAGGCCGTTGACCGAGCCCGGGTCCCGGACGTCGCCCAGGACGATCTCGATCGAGTCCAGCACCTCCTCGGGCAGGGTCTCCAGCCAGCCGAAGGAGGAGAAGGAGTTGTACTGGACCATCGCGCGGACGTGGTGCCCGTCGGCGACCAGGGTCTCGACGAGGTGGGAGCCGATGAAGCCCTCGGCTCCGGTAACCGCGACGCTGCTCATGCGGATTCGCTTTCTCGATTTCGGGAGCGGCCGGACGTCCCGTGACAGCCGGCCGGTGGTGTTCTCGGTGGAGGCTGGCCCTTCAGCGGAGCTGAGGTGTCAGCGGTGTTGGGTGGTGCGGCCGAGCGCGGGCCCGGCGGTGGCGGTGAGGACGAGTGCGGCCGCCCCGCAGCCGATCAGCTGCAGGACGATCGGGTCCGCACCGGTCAGCAGCCCGACGCTCTCGGCGACCGCGGCGGCCAGACAGATGAGGGCGGTGCTCCAGCTGAACCCGAAGGCGTTCAGCAGCAGCGCCAGCCAGAGCGAGCCGCCCAGGAGCAGCATCGCGCCGAGCTGCGGCACGCCGAGCGACGGGGCGCCCGGCCACAGCACGGTCGCGGCGGCGTCCAGCGCGGCCACGGTGGTGAGGTAGATGAACAGGCAGCCGAGCAGGATCCCGCCGGTGCGGCGGGTGAACTGCCCGGTGGTGTGGCTGGTGCGCAGCGCGGCCACGGCCATCGCCCGGTAGCGGAACAGCAGCCACTCGGCGAGGCCGAGACTGAGCGTCAGCGCGATCATGGCCGGGCCGGTGGGGGTGGTCTTCACCTCGCCCACGGGGTGGGCGTGCCCGGGGTGGGCGTGCACGACGTGGGAGGCGGCGTGCACGGCCTGGTGGATGGTCTCGCCGAGGCCGGCGATCAGCGTGAGCGCGCCGCAGGCCAGCCCGAACAGCAGGTGCGGGACCTCCTGGCGGATCGGCAGCTTTACCTCCACGCCGTCCCGTTCGCCGTCGCGGGCCGCGACCATCAGCTCCCGGACGGCCAGGCCGACCGCCAGCGCCACCGAGGCGAGCAGCACCACCGTACGGACCAGCTCCGGGACGTCGACCGCCAGCACCACGCCCGCGCCGACCGAGGCCGGGGCCAGCGCCAGCAGCAGGAACTTCTCCCGCCCGAGCACCAGCAGCGCGGTGGCCGCGCCCAGGTAGCAGGACTGCCCCGCGGCGAACCACAGGGCGCCGAGCGGCCCGCCGATCACGTACGCGGCGGCGGAGGCCAGCAGCGCGCCGATCGGCGCGCCGACCGCCAGGCAGACCGCGGCCTCCCGGCGGCGCAGCCGGCCCAGCCAGCGGTACGCGCGGTGCGCCAGCGCCTGGTTGAAGCCCCAGCTGACCAGCGTGGCGATGGACAGCGCGAGCATGCCCGAGGGCAGGCCGAAGCGCATCCGGGTGGTCGCGAACAGGTTGGCGCCGAGCAGGTAGCCGAGCCCGGGCAGGGCGAACACCAGGCCGCGCACCACGCAGCGCCAGGGGTCGGCCCGCCAGGGGTTGGCGAACTCCGAACTCGGGCCGGGGTAGCGGCGCTCGACCTTCTCGAACAGCTCCTCGGCCACGGTGAAGGCGTCGGGGCGGCCGTACAGCAGGGCGGCCTGCTCGTCGGAGAGGCCGTCGGACTCCAGGAAGGCCGCGATCTCGTAGGGGTGGACGGCGTCGGCGCAGATGTCGTGCAGGCGCTCGGCGAGCTCGTCCAGCGGGTCGTCGGAGAGGCCGAGCTGCTCCGCGGGGTCGGGCTCGGCGGGCGGGGCCGGCCGGCGGCGCTTCAGCGGCAGGGTGCGCAGCTGCATCGTCCGCTCGGAGCCGCCCTCGTCCGGAACGAGGCGGATCGGACCACTCATGCGCCCACCTCGCTGCGCTCGGCGGCCTCTTCGCGGGACACGCACCTGTCGATGGCTCGCTCGCTTCGCTCGCTCATGCGCCCACCTCGCTGCGCTCGGCGGCCTCTTCGCGGGACGCGCACCTGTCGATGGCTCGCTCGCTTCGCTCGCTCACGCGCCCACCTCGCTGCGCTCGGGCCGCGCGGCGGTCAGCTGCGGTTCCCAGTCCGGGCGGGGGACCTCGTCGGTGATGGCGACCATTCCGCCGGGCATCCAGCGGGAGGTGCCCAGGAGCTCGGTGTAGATGCCCCGGAAGCCGTCGATGTTCTGGCGGAGCGTGAACTGCTCGATGACCCGCAGCCGGGCCCCCTCGCCCAGCCGGGCGCGCCGCGCGGGGTCGCGCAGCAGCTCGATCGCGGCGGCCGCCATCGGCTCGGGCTCGCGCGGCGGGACGACCAGCCCGGTGTCGCCGACGGCCTCGCGCACGCCGCCGACGTCGGTCGAGACGGTCGCACGGCCGCAGGACATGGCCTCGATCAGGGTGAACGGGAAGCCCTCGCTGATGCTGGAGAGCATCACCACGTTGCCCGCCGCGTACGCGTCGGTGATGTCGGCGACGCGGCCCTCGAAGGCCACCGAGTCGGCTACGCCGAGCTCGGCGGCCAGGGCTATGCAGCCGTCCCGGTACGCCTCGCCGCCCTTGGGGGTGCCCCCGAAGAGCCGCAGCCGCGCCTCGGGGATCTCACGGTGGACGATGGCGAAGGCCCGGATCAGCGTCTCCAGGTCCTTGATCGGGTCGACCCGGCCGGCCCAGCTGAGGGTCGGGGTCTCGGGCTCCGGTCCGGCGGGCGGGAAGGCGGCCGGGTCCACGCCGTTGTAGACGGTGCGGATGTGGGTGGAGGGGGTGCCGCCGCGCTCCTCCCAGCGCCGGTTGTACCGGTTGCCGGGGGTGACCAGCGCGGCCTGCCGGTAGCTCTCCTCGGCGAGCATCCGGTAGAAGCCGAGCAGCAGCGCCTTGACCGGCCAGCGGTACGGGCCGGTGCGGTAGCCGAGGTAGCGCTCACGCAGGTAGATGCCGTGCTCGGTGAGCAGAAAGGGTACGCCGTACTGCTGGGCGGCGATCAGCCCGGGCAGGGTGGCGAGGCCGCCGCTGGCCGCGTGGGCGACGCCGTCGGTGGGCGGGTTGACCGAGAGCGGCCGCAGTGCGTGCTCCAGCAGGTCGGTGGCGTTCAGCGCGTCGTGCAGGGTGGGCCGGGACACCGCGGTGGGCAGGTAGTCGCGGGTCCACACGTGCTGGAGGGTGCGCAGGGCGCGCTCGCTGCGCAGCGCCGGGCTGAGCAGCCCGCGCCGGGCGAGGTCGGCGAAGCCGTACAGCTCGGTGCCGAAGTGGGTGGTGTAGACCGGATCGAGGATGGAGTGCAGGAAGCGCTCGTACGCGTTGAGGAAGCGCCGCATCTCCTTGCCGCGCGGCGGTCGGGCCTCCGAGGCGGGGCCCCACAGCGGTGCGGTGGTGACCGACCGTACGTTGGCGGGCAGCTCCCAGGCCAGTGGTTCCTGGCCGGTTCCGGTGACGGCGACGATGTCGAAGTCGACGTCCGGCATGCCCTGAACGAGCTGGTCGCACCAGACGCTCACACCGCCGTGCTGGTGCGGGTACGTCCCCTCGGTGAGCAGGGTGACGCGCATCTCCTGTCCCCCCTCCTGTTCTTGCGTCGTCTGTCCGGCCTGGGTGGCCGGAGCGGGAGCCGTGGGGGGGGGGGGGGGGGGGGGGGGGGCCCCCCCCCCCCCCCCCCCCCGCCAAGGGGTGTTACGGGTTACCGGTTGCCGGAGTGCTGGGCGCCTTTGCCCTGGGCGGCGTCCTTGCCGGGCACCGGGGTTCCGCTGCCGGGCACGAGGGACTTGGCGGCCGGCTTGCGGGTGGTGTCGCCCGGACCCGCCGGGACGGGGGTGGCGACGCCCTGCGGCACGACCTTCTTGTCCGCCGGCGCCGGTGCCGGGACGGACTTGGCCGCGACGCTCGGCGCGACGGCGGCCGGGGCGGCCGGCGCACTGGCGGACGGGAGCTGCAGGGTGACGCTGCTCTGCAGGGCGCCCGGGGACACCCAGCCCGAGAGCGTACCGGCGTAGGCCGAACCGAAGGCGGCCGTACCGATGGCCATCTTCTGAGCAGTTCCGGTCGGCATGGTGGCCTGGATCTGAACACCGGCCGGTGCGCTGACGGTGACGGTGTTGCCGATCTTGTACGCGGTGACCTGGCCGGAGGCGAGGGCGCTGTTCCACGCCGCGCGCTTCTGGAACTCCTGGCCGATCTCGCGCTCGCCGAGGTTCACGATCGGGGTGCTGTCGGCGTACAGCGAGCGGTAGCTGCCGAGGATCTTCTCCAGCACCGGGTAGAGGATGCGGCCCTCGGAGAGGTTCGACTGGTGCACGAAGTGCGGGCGCGGGTCGTTGTTCAGCACGTGGCCGAGGTCGATCCGGGCCTCCAGCGGCACGATGTACGACTGGTAGCCGGTGGTGGTGTCCAGCGGCTTGGGCAGGCAGGTGGAGTTGGCGTTGTTCTCGCAGACGCCGCTGCCGCCGTTGGCCTTGCTGGTGTAGATCCAGTTGTACTCGTCCGCCTCCTCCTGCGCCGAACCGGCGTTGTAGAAGACGTTCATCGGGTACCGCGGCACGGTCAGCGTGGACGAGCCGACGGCCCGCTGGGCCGGCTCGCGGGAGGCGTCGCTGCCGGTGAACCTGATGCCGTTGGCGGCCAGCGCCGGCGCCAGGTTCGGGTTGTCGCTGGTCTCCTGCGGGGCGGTGAGCAGACCGGAGTGCTCGCCGGTGACGAGCACCTGCGGGTCGACCTTGAGGCCGTTGGTGGCGGCCCAGTCGAAGTTCTGCTTGATCTGGGTGGAGATGGTGTTCTGGTCGACCCAGACGGTGTTGCCCGAGGCGTCCTTGGTGCACTTCCACGGCACCACGCTGACGTCCTGCACGCAGCCCAGGTACGGGTGGCTGAAGGTGTGGTTGACCCAGCGGTAGCTGTTCTGGTCGGCGATCAGCTGGCTGGCCGTCGGGTCCACCGTGGTCTGGTGGTCGGCCTTCCAGTCCTCGCTGCCGTTTCCGTTGAACAGCATGTCGAGGGTGAAGTTGTTGGCGGCTTCCCACTGCTTGGCGTACTGCGCGTCGGCCTGGGTCATCCGGATCGGGTTGCCCGTGTCCGGGGTGCCGGGCGGGCAGGTGACGTCGCCGGGGGTGCACTTGAGCGTGGTGGACCAGCGGTCGTCGGCCAGGAACACGTCGTCCACGTGGGTGGCGAAGTAGTTCCGGTCGTAGCCGAGGTGGACGCCCTGGGTGATCCAGTCGACCATGCCGCGGGCCAGCAGCCGGTACTGCTGCTGGTACTGGTTGTAGACGAAGGTGACGACCAGTTCCTTGCGGCCGTCGTGGGTGTACTCACCGACCAGCGAACCGCGGCTGGTCGTGTTCGGTATCGCCGCGTCGACCAGCGGGACGAATGAGGCGCCGGACGGCAGGTTGGCGAGCGGGGTCGCCAGGTAGCCGTAGCTCTCACTGACGTTGGGGTCGTTGTCCTCGAACGGGACGCTGCCCTTGAGGTACCCGAACGGACCGGAAGTCCCGGCCGTGGTGGTGGCTGCCTGGAATCCGTCGAGGGTGCCGACGAATCCCGGATTCTGAGCGTAGTTCAGACCGACCGCCGGGCTGGCCCACGTGTAGGCGTCGATCTGCCGGACGTTGAAAGCGGCTTCGTACGTGGCGATCGCCGTCATCTCGGCGGCGCTGTTGGGGAAGGGGTTTTCGTTGGGCAGCACGATGCCCTGGTACTTGCCCCGGGGGAGCCCGTTCACCGTGTCACTCAGGAAAGCGGAGTTGATGACGGGACGGTTGGGGTCATTGAGGCTGACGACCTTGTACGGCGTGCCCTGGCTCTTCAGCTCGGCGGTGATCGCCGCGACGGACGGGCCCCCGTCGTCGATGACCAGGACGGTGAGGTCGATCCTGGGCGGCGTGGTGTCGCCGTGGGCCAGGGTGGTCTGCAGGCCGCTGGCCAGCAGAACTGCCGCTGCGCAAGCGGCAACTCTTCGGGTCGCTCGACCCATGTCTGATCCTCCCCTTGGGACAGGCCCCGCGCTGCTCGGCGCTCGCCTGCCCGTGTAGCTGTTCGCGGGCAGCAGGCTGCCCGGCGCCCATCCTGGTCGAGGGTCGGCGGTGCGAGGGACCAATTGGGCGAGAGTGCAGCGAACCTGTTACCAACGTTCATGGCGAAGCCATGGAGGCGCTGATTGTGACCGTAACCGGACCGCCCGCGCAAATAATGAATTGAAAATGAAAAAGCGGAAGCCGACTGCTACAGCTGGTTACCGACTGTGCGGCTCACAGGGATCCGTGGGGCACCTACACTGTCGTCGTTGCGCCTGACACTCTTGCACATCGACCCGCTCCAATGGGCAGGTTCATGCAATATCGGGCACCGCTGTGCCATGTGACAGTCCGAATATGCAATGGAGGCTCACGGGTGATCGATGGGCGGATCGCATCCGAGCGAATCGGGGATGTACGGAATGTGCTCCCGGAGCCGGCCCGGGCCATCCTGGTCGGGCGCAGTCTCGGCCTGCGCGGTGCGGTCAACGCCCGGGATCTGGGCGGCTACCGGACGGCCGGAGGCCGCTCGGTGCGCGGTGGGGTGGCCCTGCGCAGTGACGGCCTGAACCACGTCACTGCCGAGGACCTCGACCCGCTGGGCGCGCTCGGCCTGCGCGCGGTGGTCGACCTGCGCAGCTCCGAGGAGATCCGCGAGGCCGGTCCCGACCGGCTGCCGGACGGCGTGGCGACGCATCATCTCCCGTTGCTGGCAATGGACTTCGACATCCACCTGATGCTGCGCAGCGCGCTCTCCGACCGCAGCCCGCGCAAGCAGCGCAGCCTGCTCGGCAACGGCCGGGCGGCCGCCATGATGACCGGCCTCTACCGCTGGTTCGTCACCGACCCGGTGGCCCGCGAGCGCTTCGCCGCCCTGCTGCGGCTGCTGGCCGACCCGGACGGCGTGCCGCTGCTGTTCCACTGCTCGGCGGGCAAGGACCGCACCGGCTGGGCCGCGGCGCTGGTGCTGACCGCCCTGGGCGTGGAGCGCGAGACGGTGCTCGCCGACTACCTGCTCACCAACGAGCGCTCCGCCCCGGTGGTCGACCGGGTGCTGGAGGACTTCGGCAGCCGCGGCCTGATGCGTGAGCCCGAGCTCCTCCTGCCGGTGTTCCGGGCCGACCGCGACTACCTGGACGCGGCCTTCGCGGAGGTCGAGGCCGGCTGGAGCGGCTTCGACGCCTTCTGGCGGGAGGGGCTCGGGCTGGACGAGGACGTGCTGACCGGGCTGCGCACCAACCTCCTGGTCGGCGAGGCGGGTTGAGCCGGGCGGCGGTCAGCCCTCGCTGATCAGCCCCTCGCGGAGCTGGGTGAGCGTGCGGGTGAGCAGCCGGGAGACGTGCATCTGGGAGATCCCGATCTCCTCGCCGATCTGCGACTGGGTGAGGTTGCCGAAGAACCGCAGCATGATGATCCGGCGCTCGCGCGGCGGCAGCTTGGCCAGCAGTGGCTTGAGCGACTCCCGGTACTCCACGCCCTCCAGCGCGAGGTCCTCGTAGCCGAGCCGGTCGGCCAGCGGCCCCTCGCTGTCCTCCTCGCCGGGGCTGGAGTCGAGCGAGCTGGCGGTGTACGCGTTGCCCACCGCGAGGCCCTCGACCACGTCCTCCTCGCTGACCCCGAGGCAGGCGGCCAGCTCGGCGACGGTGGGGGAGCGGTCCAGCCGCTGGGACAGCTCGTCCCCGGCCTTGGTGAGCGCCAGCCGCAGCTCCTGGAGCCGGCGCGGCACCCGGACCGACCAACTGGTGTCCCGGAAGAAGCGCTTGATCTCGCCCACCACGGTCGGCATCGCGAAGGTGGGGAACTCCACCCCGCGCTCCGGGTCGAAGCGGTCGATCGCCTTGATCAGGCCGATGGTGCCGACCTGGACGATGTCCTCCATCGGCTCGTTGCGGCTGCGGAAGCGCGCCGAGGCGTACCGGACCAGCGGCAGGTTGAGCTCGATCAGGGTGTCGCGGACGTAGGTGTGCTCCTCGCTGCCGGGCTCCAGTGCGGCCAGCCGCAGGAACAGCGAGCGGGAGAGCGTCCGGGTGTCCAGCCCGGAGCCGGGCGGTGTCTCGGTGGGTGTCCCGGAGCCGACCCGTTGGAGCGGGATCCGGTCCCCGGCGACCGCCGTACCCTTGGCCTGGCCAGCGTGGATCTCCGCAGTGCCCAGCTCTCCGGACATGCACCCACCCCCTTGTGACTGACAGTTGAACGGGGGCCGTCGCACGGAGGTTCCCGGCAGGGGCCCAACCCCCTCCATACCGGAACACGGTCCCCGGCAAACCCGAACGTCGCAAGATGTCACGCGGGGGTAACGCGCTGCAATCTCACTCTTCCCAGGAGTTGCCGGTCCGAAGCCTCGTCAGGATCCGCGAGAGCAGGCGGGAGACGTGCATCTGGGACATCCCCAGCTCGGTGCTGATCTGCGACTGGGTGAGGTTGGCGAAGAACCGCAGCATCACGATCCGCCGCTCCCGCTCGGGGAGCTGGACCAGCAGGTGGCGGACCATGTCGCGGTGCTCGACCTCGGCCAGTGCGGCGTCCTCGTAGCCGAGCCGGTCGAGCAGGGCGAGCCCGCCCTCGTGCTCCTGGGCGGCCTCCAGGGAGGCCGCGTTGTAGGCGCGCCCGGCGTCCAGGCAGGCCCGGACGTCCTCCTCGGGGATCCGCAGGCTGGCGGCGATCTCGGGCACCTTGGGGGCCCGCCCGTGCAGCACCGTCAGCTCCTCCATGGCGCCGCTGACCTGCACCCACAGCTCCTGGAGCCGGCGCGGGACGTGCATGGTGCGCACGTTGTCCCGGAAGTAGCGCTTGATCTCGCCCATGATGGTCGGCAGCGCGTAGGTGGGGAACTGGACGCCCCGGGTCGGGTCGAAGCGGTCGATCGCGTTGATCAGGCCGATGGTGCCGACCTGGACGACGTCCTCCATCGGCTCGCTGCGGCTGCGGAAGCGGGTGGCCGCGTAGCGGACCAGCGGGATGTTCACCTCGATCAGCGCGGCCCGGACCCGCTCCCGCTCGGGGGCGTCCGGGGGCAGCTCGGAGAGCCGCTCGAACAGCACCCGGGTGAGCGTCCGGACATCCACGGCGGGCCGGCCGCCGGGGCCGCGCAGCCCGTCCGGGCGGAGCTCGCCCGCCGGGCTGATGATCGAAGCCAGAACCTCGTCCACGGACACGTCACCCCTCCCAAAGTCGACAACGACGGGCCCTGCGGATCGGGTGTCGGGGCTGGTTCACACCTCGCCATGTCCGGCAAAACCGGTCATAGCATCACAAGGTGGGCGCAGGTCGGGCAAGCACCCGGTGGAGGTGTGTTGGTGGGGTGCCCGACCTCCACGGCGCCCGTCGGCGAGGCGCCGCAAGGGTTGTTCCCGGACGGAGCAAGACGCCCCGCCCGGGAGCCGGACGGGGCGGGCGCGGTCCGTCCGGGGGACGGGCGCGAGGGCGAGTCCGTCGGACACGCCCCGGAGGTCAGACCTCGATGTCGGCGATCACCCAGGTCGCGAACTCGCGCCACTGGCCGGCCGCGGCCTGGTGCGCGGGGTGGGTCAGGTACGCCTGGAGGGACTCCCGGTCCTCGACCAGGCTGTTGATCGCGTAGTCGTACGCGATGTCGCGCTCGGTGGTGTTCCAGCCGAACTCCCACTCGCGCAGCTCGGGGATCAACGAGCCGAGTTCGGCGAAGGCCTTGGCGCCGGCGAGCACGCGCTGGTCGTCCTTGGCGACGCCTTCGTTGAGCTTGAACAGGACCAGGTGGCGGATCACGGTGGCCGCTCCTTACTTGATCAGACCGGTCATGAAGGTGCCGACCGCCTTGGCCGCGTTCGAGATGCCCTCGAAGCCCAGCTGGACGAGTTCGGCGGACCGGGCCGGTGAGGTGATGATCGAGTAGAGCACGAAGATGAGCAGGAGGGCCATGCCGATCTTCTTCGCCTGCGCCATCGTGACCTTCCTCCCTGCGGTGGGCCGCCGTCATCCGGGTCCCCGAGCGGCCCTGCAGGGCAGCTTATCCACCGGACGGGCTATCAAGTGTGCGGCGCGTTCGCCCGGCGGGACGAAGGTCCCCGCGAGTGGGGCCTTTCTCCGGGTGCCCCGCGGCCGACGGGGCGGCAGGATGGGTGGCGTGCCGGGGATCTGGCAGGAATCCCCCGGCATGTGGATCCGGAGATCCCCGCTGTGGGACCGGTCGTCGCGGCTCCCCCCGGACGCGGCGCCGGTTGTGGGACTCCGCCGGGGGAGCGGTCAGTCCCCCCGAGCCGCTCCCCCTCCAGGCTCCGTACGAGCCGGGCCATGGTGGTCATGGCCCGGAGTACGGAGCCCTTTCCGCGTCCGAGGGTGCGCGAAAACGCCGAGGGCCCGTCCGGATCGGACGGGCCCTCGGGCTTTCGAGCGGTAGCGGTGGGATTCGAACCCACGGTGGAGTTGCCCCCACACACGCTTTCGAGGCGTGCTCCTTTGGCCGCTCGGACACGCTACCGAGGGGAACTCTACCGGACGGGTGGCGCGGTCACGAAATCCGTATCCGCGGGTGGCTGCCGGGCGGGGTCAGCGATGGGTGTCGAAGAAGGCGCGCAGCTGCTCGCCGCACTCCTCGGCGAGGACGCCCCAGACCACCTCGGGCCGGTGGTTGAGCCGGCGGTCGCGCATCACGTCGAAGAGCGAGCCGGCCGCGCCGGCCTTCTCGTCGAGGGCGCCGTAGACCACCCGGTCGATCCGGGACAGCACGATGGCGCCGGCGCACATCGTGCAGGGCTCCAGGGTGACCACCAGGGTGCAGCCGCTGAGCCGCCACTCCCCGATCTTCTCGGCGGCCTGCCGGATCGCGACCACCTCGGCGTGCGCGGTCGGGTCGCCGACCGCCTCGCGCTCGTTGTGGCCGCGCCCGAGCACCTCGCCGTCGGGGCCCAGGACGAGCGCCCCGACCGGGACGTCCCCGGTGGCCGGCGCCAGGGCGGCCTCGGCGATGGCGAGGCGCATCGGCGCCGCCCAGCGGTCGCGGACCGGGTCGGGGCGGACGGGGGCGGGCAGCGGGGGGACGTGCGGGACGATCAGCGGGGTGGATGCGGGCTGCATGGCATCCAGTGTCGGGCATCCGGTGATGGACACCGGCCTGACCGGTGCCGCTACCGGACCGCCTCCAGGACCTCGCCGCAGCCCAGGGCCTCGGCGATCTCCTCCAGGGCGTCGCCCGGCACCGCGCCCTCGCCGCTGAGGGCGAGCAGCTCGTCGGCGGCCAGGCCGAACTCGGTGAGCAGGTGGGCGTCGCCGAGCGGGCCGACCGGGACGCCGCCGCGGCCGTCCGCGTCCTCGTCGTCCTGCTCCTCGGCCTCGGCCTCCTCGTCCAGCAGGTGGTCCAGGTCGCCGAACTCGCTCTCGCCGGCCTGGTCGACCAGCTCGTCGGTGAGGACGGAGCCGTAGGAGCTGCGGGCGGCGGCGGCGCCGTCCGACACGAAGATCCGCGGGTCGTCCTCACCGTCCACCCGGACGATGGCGAACCAGGCGTCCTCCTGTTCGATGAAGATCAGGACGCTGTCGTCGTCCTGCGTGGATTCGCGGGCCAGGTCGGCCAGATCGGCCAGGGTTTCGACGTCGTCGAGCTCCGTCTCGCTCACATCCCACCCGTCCTCGGTGCGAGCAAGCACTGCAGCGAAGTACGCCACCAGGGACACTCCCAAGATCATCGGTCTCGGCTGTCGGCGCGCTCGGGCAACGCGAAAATCTGGCCGCCCCCGCGCCAGAGGCGGTCCGCTTGTTCGGACCGTCCCATCGGAATCGTGACAGAAAGCCCGCCCTTGCGGGGGGTGTTCGGCAGCGCGTCTTTGCAGGTCGTGTCGGAAGGGCCGGGTGGTGGACGGCGGATCCGGGCCGGGACGCGCCGGGGCCGGTCGAATTTTGGCCCGAACGCCCGTTGGAGTGATGACGGGCCGGGCCGGGGTCGGGTCGGGGGCTGGGGGAAGCGGGTCGGACCCGGGTCGGATCCCGGTCAGATGCGGAAGGTTCGCATCCGCATCGCTTCGCGCATCCGGCGTTCCTTGGTCCGCCGGGGCTGGACCCGCTCCCTCAGCTCGCGGGCCTCGGCGAGTTCGCGCAGGAAGACGGCCCGCCGCCTGCGGCGCTCCGACTCGGTCTCCGGGGGGTCCTGCGGCGGGCCGGCGCGAAGGGCCGCCCCGCCGACGGGCTCGTCCGCCGAGCCGTCCCCGGCCTTCGGGTTGCTCGTCATAAGACGTGACATTCCCAGAACGGCCGGGTTGATACCACAGGGACCGGTTCCGTCCGGACATTCGCCGTGCGTCACGGCGTGTCACGGGACGGTGACCGCGGCCGGTGGGTGGGCCTGGCACGGCGTGTCGTACAGGCGTCCAGGACCGGGCTAACCTCGGTACATGCGTCTCCACGTCGTCGACCACCCCCTGGTCGCCCACAAGCTCTCCACCCTGCGCGACGAGCGCACCGACTCGCCGACCTTCCGTCGCCTGACCGACGAGCTGGTGACCCTCCTCGCCTACGAGGCCACCCGGGACGTCCGCACCGACGAGGTGGAGATCACCACCCCCGTGGCGGTCACGCTCGGCACCCGGCTCAGCTACCCGCGACCGCTGGTGGTGCCGATCCTGCGGGCCGGCCTCGGCATGCTGGACGGGATGACCCGCCTGCTGCCGACCGCCGAGGTCGGCTTCCTCGGCATGGTGCGCAACGAGGAGACCCTGGAGGCCTCCACGTACGCCACCCGGATGCCCGACGACCTCTCCGGCCGCCAGGTCTACGTGCTCGACCCGATGCTCGCCACCGGCGGCACCCTGGTCGCCGCGATCAAGATGCTGATCGAGCGCGGTGCCACCGACGTCACCGCCGTGGTGCTGCTGGCCGCGCCCGAGGGCGTCGAGGTGATGAAGCGCGAGCTGGCCGACCTGCCGGTCACCGTGGTCACCGCCGCGCTGGACGAGCGGCTGAACGAGAACGGCTACATCGTCCCCGGCCTGGGCGACGCGGGCGACCGGCTGTACGGCACGGCCGGCTGACCCCTTCCCGAACGTCCGAGAGCCCCCCGGCACTGCGTCTGCCGGGGGGCTCTCCTGCTGTCGCTGTCGTGCGGTCAGCAGCTGCCGGTGGCGCTCGGGGCGGGGGAGGGCTTGGTGGCCAGGGCGAGGGCGGCGGCCGCCTGGGTCTCGTCCAGCAGGGCGTTGTAGCTGTCGCCGATCACGAAGTCCACGCTGGCGTCGGTGCGGGCGTCGGCGGTGACGGCGGCCCCGGCGATCTGGGAGCTGACCAGGGTGCCGGCGGCGGCGCCGGTCGGGCCGGCGATCACCTGGGCGGTGCCGGGCACCTTCTTGTCCAGCTCGGCGGGCGCGTTGCCGACCTTGCCGATGACGAAGCCGCGCTTCTTGAGCTCGTCGGCGGTCCGCCCGGCCAGACCGGCCTTGGTGGTGGCGTTGTAGACGTTCACCGTGACGGCGGTGGGCGCGGGGACGGCGTGCGGGTCCACCGCGGCGGCGGGGGCGCCGGAGGTGCCGGGGGTGGCGCCCGGGGTCGGGGCGGCCAGCGGCTTGCCGGACGGGTCGGCGCAGGCCTGCGCGGAGGCGTTCCCGTTCCTGCCGCGGAAGATGTCGTACAGCTGCACGCCGCCGAGACCGATCAGGGCCAGGGCGAGCAGGGCCGCGAGTGCGGCGATCACCTTGCGACTCTTCTTCGGGGGGCGGCCCAGCCGCGGGTAGGCGTTGCCGGTGACGCGGTACTGCTTCCCCTTGAGGCCTTGGGGAGTCAACATGCTCACGGTTTGTCTCCCCCTCGTGCCAGGGCGGGGTCGGGATGACGGGTGGGCCGGGCAGAGGCGTCCTCCCTGGTGCGGGCGGAACCCCTGGTCGAAGCCGTAGTCAGCAGCGTAGTGCCGGACAGCTGTGAAGGTACTAAACGATCATCATCTGGAGTACCCCGGTACCCGAAAGGAGGTACCCGGGTACGCGCGGACCGCCCTCCGCCGGGAGGCGAGGGGGCGGTCCGGGAGATGGCCGTGTGGCCGTCAGTCCATTTCGAGGACACGGGCGTGCAGCACCTGGCGCTGCTGCAGCGCGGCCCGTACGGCCCGGTGCAGCCCGTCCTCCAGGTAGAGGTCGCCGTGCCACTTCACCACGTGGGCGAAGAGGTCCCCGTAGAAGGTCGAGTCCTCGGCCAGCAGGGTTTCCAGGTCGAGTTGGCCCTTGGTGGTCACCAGCTGGTCGAGCCGCACCGGACGCGGGGCGACGTCAGCCCACTGGCGGGTGCTCGTCCGGCCGTGATCCGGGTACGGCCGCCCATTGCCGATGCGCTTGAAGATCACACGGAAAGCCTACCGTTCGGACGGCGGATGGCGCAGCAGCCGCGGGGGCGCCACGCGCACGGTTGTGAGCCGCGGGTGGGCGATTGCGGCTGTTTGGTGGGAAATGTCGTGAACATCGCCCGGTCTCGGCCGGGTTCAGGACCCGCTTCCGGCCTCCGATCCCGTCCAGGAGCGTGCCTGATGCGCCCGGTCGGCTGCATGCCGGTCGCCTGCACACCCGGTCGGTCTACAGGCCGAGGTCGTCCAGCTCCTTGAGCAGGGCGGTGTTGGGGCTGTCCGGGGCGGGAGCCGCGGGGACGGGCTTCGGCTGCGCCTGGTTGCGGAGCAGGACGGCGGCGGCCAGCCCGCCGATCAGCCCGCCGAGGTGGCCCAGCCAGCTGACGCCGTGGACGACCGGCAGCACGCCGATCAGGATCGTCCAGTAGACCGCGGCGACGCCGAGGCCGACGACCGCGTCCAGCACGTTGCGGTCGAGGACGCCGCGCAGCACCACGTAGCCGAGGTAGCCGTAGACCATGCCGCTCGCTCCGGCCGTCACGGTGTTCGGGCTCTCCAGCAGCCAGACCGTGAGCCCGCCGGACACCGTGATCACCAGGCTGGCCAGCAGGAACTTCCGCATGCCGCGGTAGGCGGCCAGGAAGCCGAGCACGAACAGCGGCCAGGAGTTGGACAGGATGTGGTCCCAACTGAAGTGCAGGAACGGCATGGTGAACATCTCGGGCAGGTCGTCCACCCGCTCCGAGCGCAGGCCGTACTCCTTGGACAGGTCGTAGTCGTCCAGCCAGTTGACCACCTGCACGGACCAGATGACGGCCTGGAACCCGAGCATGGTGAACAGCGCGCGGCGGGAATCCGAGAGCAACTGGGCGAGTTTCGAAGCCATGGCGTCGACTGTAGGGGCGGCCGGATCGGTCGTGCACCCCATTACAGTGATCAGTGTCATCCCGACCGTGAGAGGTGCACCCCATGAGTGTTCGTCCGCCGTTGCCGTACGAGTTCCTGCCGCAGGTGCCGTCCTTCCAGCTGAGCAGCCGGGACATCACCGAAGGCGGCACGCTGGGCCGGGAGTTCATCCACGGCGGCGGCAACCTCTCGCCGCAGCTGGCCTGGTCGGGCCTGCCGGAGGGCACCCGGAGCATCGCCGTCACCTGCTACGACCCGGACGCGCCGACCGGCTCCGGCTGGTGGCACTGGCTGGCCCTCAACCTGCCCGCCGACACCGCCGAACTGCCGCGCGGCGCCGGCGCCTCGGACGACGGCCTGCCGGGCGCGGCCTCCTTCCACGGGCGCAACGACTTCCCGAGCAACAAGTACGACGGCGCCGCCCCGCCGCCCGGCGCCCCGCACCGCTACGTGTTCGCGGTGCACGCGCTGGACGTGGAGAAGCTGGACGTCACCGCCGACACCCCGGCGGCCCAGATCGGCTTCAACATCACCTTCCACACCCTCGGGCGGGCGCTGCTGACGGCCGAGTACGGGGTCTGAGCACCCGCTGCCGGGGCCCGCTGTCCGGGCCGGGCCCCGGCTCAGCTCCCCCGGTTCGCCGCGTGGTCGGCCCTGGTCGCGATCGTGCGCAGGTGCTCGCGCAGCTCCGGGGGCTCATGCACCTCGAAGTCGCAGTCCAGCATCAGCAGTCCGGCCGCCAGCCACTTCAGGGAGTCCGCCCGGGAGCGCAGGCGGCAGCTGTGGTCGTCGATCGGTTCGAGCTCGTAGTCGCCGGTCCAGGGCATCCAGCCGTCGACCTCGGCGGCCGGGCGGTGGACGGTGGCCACCATGGTGTGCGTCGGTGACTGGCGGCGCAGCCGGCTCGCCACGAACACGGCGGCGTCCTCGGCCGGGAGCGGGCGCGGGGTGAAGCGGGCGCCGGTGGCGAACGGCTCGGTGATCCGGTCGACCCGGAAGAGCCGCCAGTCGTCCCGGTCCAGGTCGTAGCCGATCAGGTACCAGCGGCGGCCGGTCGAGACGAGCCGCTCGGGCTCGACGTTGCGCCGGGTCTCGGCGCCGTCGCGGGCCCGGTAGTCGAAGCGCAGCCGCTCGTGCTTGGTGACGGCGCCGGCGAGCATGGTCAGGGCCTCCGGGTCGACGGTCGGGCCGTCCCCGGTGAGCAGCGGTACGGTCGCCGTGTTCAGGGTCCCCACCCGGTGCCGCAGCCGGCTCGGCAGCACCTGGAGCAGCTTGCCAAGTGCCCGGACCGAGGCCTCCTCGATGCCGACCACGGCGTGCCCGGCGGCCGCCCGCAGGCCGACCGCGATGGCCACCGCCTCCTCGTCGTCCAGCAGCAGCGGCGGCATCGCGGTGCCCGCGACCAGCCGGTAGCCGCCGACCGCGCCCATGGTGGCCTGCACCGGGTAGCCGAGGTCCCGCAGCCGGTCGATGTCCCGGCGGATGGTGCGGGGGCTGACGCCGAGCCGCTCGGCGAGTTCGCTGCCGGGCCACTCGCGCGGGGTCTGCAGCAGGGACAGCAGGTTCAGCAGCCGGGCCGGGGTGTCGCTCATGCGCCCGCCTCGCTCCGCTCGGCAGGGGCATTCGCCCACGCGCACCTTTCGATGATTCGCTCGCTGCGCTCGCTCATGCGCCCGCCTCGCTCCGCTCGGCAGGGGCATTCGCCCACGCGCACCTTTCGATGATTCGCTCGCTGCGCTCGCTCATGCGCCCGCCTCG
>NZ_JBITZP010000002.1:410028-450482 GCF_044546945.1 Kitasatospora sp. NPDC053057
TCGCTCCGCTCGTTGCGCTCGCTCATGCCCTCCAGCATGCCCGACGAACTGGGACAGGAGCTGACCTACATGGCCCGTAGCGTTCCGGACGTGCAGCAGCAGACGAGCGAGGAGAACGGAATGACCACGGCGGGAGCCGACCGGCGGAGGTGGATCGCGCTGGCGATCGTGATGGTCGCCTCCTTCATGGACCTGGTGGACGTCACCATCGTCAACATCGCCATCCCGAGCATCCAGCAGGACACCGGCGCCTCCTTCAGCGCCATCCAGTGGGTCACCGGCGGCTACGCGCTGGCCTTCGCGATCGGGCTGATCACCGGCGGGCGGCTCGGCGACATCCACGGCCGCAAGCGGCTGTTCCTGATCGGCATCGGCGGCTTCACGCTGGCCTCGGCGCTGTGCGGGCTGGCCTCCGGCCCGGAGATGCTGGTCGCGATGCGGATCCTGCAGGGCGGGACGGCGGCCCTGATGGTGCCGCAGGTGCTGTCGATCATCCACGCGACCTTCCCGGCGGAGGAGCGCGGCAAGGTGTTCGGCATGTTCGGCGCGGTGGTCGGGCTGGGCGCGGTGTCCGGCCCGATGATCGGCGCGCTGCTCACCGAGTGGGACCTGCTGGGCCTCGAATGGCGGCCGATCTTCCTGATCAACCTGCCCGTCGGCATCGCCGGGCTGCTGCTCGGGCGCCGCTTCATCGACGAGTCCAAGGCCGAGCACGCGCTCAAGCTGGACCTGGTCGGCGTGGCACTGGCCAGCCTCGGCCTGCTGATGTTGATCTACCCGCTGACCCACGGCCGGGACACCGGCTGGCCGCTCTGGGGATATCTGTCGATGGCCGGCAGCCTGCCGGTGTTCGTGCTCTTCGTGGTGTACGAGAAGGCCAAGGCACGGCGGGACGGCTCGCCGCTGGTCGAACTGTCGCTGTTCCGGGTGAAGAGCTTCGCGGCCGGGATCTGCGTCCAGCTGGCCTTCGGCGTCGCGCTCGGCATCTTCTTCCTGGTCTGGACGCTCTACATGCAGGTCGGGCTCGGCTGGAGCCCGCTCAAGGCGGGCGCCACCGGCATCCCGTTCTCGCTC
The DNA here is from genome assembly GCF_044546945.1 of Kitasatospora sp. NPDC053057. NCBI lineage: Bacteria > Bacillati > Actinomycetota > Actinomycetes > Kitasatosporales > Streptomycetaceae > Kitasatospora > Kitasatospora sp. NPDC053057. Next base: position 411,103 of record NZ_JBITZP010000002.1, read on the forward strand.
GCGGTCTCCACGGCGGCCGGGCTGTCGGTGCAGAAGCTGGTGCCGCGGTTCGGGCGCAAGGTGCTCCAGGCGGGCGCGCTGATCATGGCGGTGGGCGTGCTCACCTACATCGGGGAGGCGCACCGGTACGGGACGGGCATCACGCCCTGGCAGATGGCGCTGCCGCTGGTGGTGATGGGCCTCGGGATGGGGCTGATCGTCGCGCCGATCACCGACGCGATCCTCTCCGAGGTGCCGCGTCGGCACGCCGGGTCGGCCTCGGGGCTGATCAACACCGTGCAGCAGGTCGGCAACGCGCTCGGGCTCGGGCTGGTGTCGGTGGCCTTCTTCGGGGCGATGGACGACGTGGTCGCGCCGGACGCGCTGGGGACGGCCTTCGGCGGGGCGTTCGTGCACGCGATGTGGTGGGTCACGGGGGTGCTGCTGGCGGTGTTCCTGCTGATGTTCGCGCTGCCGCGGAAGCGGGGGGTGGCGGTCGAGGCTTCGGAGACCGCCGGCTCGGAGGGGCGCGAGTCCGTCCTGGTGTGACGGTTCCGGTCTCCGGTCTCCGGGTTCCGGGTCTCCGGTTTCCGGTTCGGGTGAGGGCCTCGGTCGCATGCGCGGCCGGGGCCCTCACCGCACCCGGGAGGGGCGCCGTCAGCCGCTGCTGTCCCCGCCGGGGTTCTCGGGTTCTTCGCGGGTTCCCGCTGGGATCAACGGGCGCCGGAGGCGGCGGCGGTGGCGGTCCGGGTGGTGGTGCGGGGCTTGGCGGCGGCCTTGGCCTCCTTTGCCGCGCGCTTCATCTCCTGCTTGAACTCCCGTACCAGGGTGAGGGATTCGGGGCCGGTGATGTCGGCGACCGAGCGGTGTGCGCCCTCCTCCCCGTACACGCCGGCCGCCTCGCGCCAGCCCTCGGGCCGCACCCCGTACTGCTTGCCGAGCAGGGCCAGGAAGATCTGCGACTTCTGCTTGCCGAAGCCGGGAAGGGCGTTGAGGCGGCTGAGCAGCTCCTTGCCGGTGCGGGCGTCCTTCCACAGCGCGGCGGCCTCGCCGTCGTACTGCGCGACGAGGAACTGGCACAGTTGCTGCACCCGTTTCGCCATCGCGGCCGGGTAGCGGTGGACGGCCGGCTTCGCGGAGAGCAGGGCGACGAACTCCTCCGGGTTGTAGGTGGCGATCTCGTGGGCGTCGAGGTCGTCCCGGCCGAGGCGTTGCGCGATGGTCAGCGGGCCGGTGAACGCCCATTCCATCGGTACCTGCTGGTCCAGCAGCATGCCGACGAGCGCGGCGAGCGCGCTCCGTCCGAGCAGTTCGTCGGCCTCGGGCTGCTGGGCGAGCCGGACGGTGACGTTCATGAGGTTTGGCCTCCTCGGAGTTGACGTCGGTCGGCGCCCAGTCTGGATGACGGGCGTGGGCGGACGCGGTCAACACGCCCGTATCTGGGGAAGTCTTGGTGTTTCCAGCCCTTGTCAGACTTGCTTTGTTCGTTGGCGGAGCGGTTGTTGGCGTTTTTTCGGAGGCGGCGCGGAAACATTTTTGTCCGCGGCTGTCACATCCGCCGGGTGCTCCGGGTCAGTGCTGTGTCCGACCGGATCCGACCGACTCGGATCGACCAGCCATCGAACGGGGAGCACTCCAATGTCCGTCGCCCACATCGTCGTCACCGTCCTCGGCGCCCTCATGGTCGGCTTCTCGGCGTACTCCGTCTTCGCCAAGGCCGAGTACGTCGTGGGGCCGCTCGCCGAGTACGGCGTCCCGCGCGCCTGGTGGACCTGGCTCGGCGTCGCCAAGGCCGCCGGCGCCCTCGGCCTGCTGGTCGGCCTCGCCGTCCCGGCCATCGGCTACGCGGCCGCCGTCGGCGTCGTCCTCTACTTCCTCGGCGCCGTGATCACCGTCGCCCGCGCCCGCGCCTACGCCCACATCCCCTTCCCCCTGATCTACATGGCCCCGGTCGCCGCCTCCCTCGCCCTGGGCCTCGCGGCCTGACCGACCCCCCCACCGCAGGGGCGGCCCACCGACCGGTGGCCCGCCCCGTCGGTGTCGACTGGGTCATTTCATATGACTGTTGCTGTTGTGGCGGTGCGCCAAGGTGACGGGGGGTCATCCTTGGTCCAATCGACGCGTCCAGAAAGGCTCGCCCGCCGTGACCCAGCCGTTCGAACTGCCGTCCTTCTACGTGCCGCACCCGGCGCGCCTCAATCCCCATCTGGATGAGGCGCGGGCCCACTCCTCGGAATGGGCCCGGGAGATGGGGATGCTGGAGGGGTCCGGGATCTGGGAACAGGCCGACCTGGACGCCCACGACTACGGACTGCTCTGCGCCTACACCCACCCCGACGCCTCCGCCGAGGCGCTGTCGCTGGTCACCGACTGGTACGTCTGGGTCTTCTTCTTCGACGACCACTTCCTCGACATGTACAAGCGCACCAACGACCGCCGGGCGGGCAAGGCGCACCTCGACCGGTTGCCGCTGTTCATGCCGGCCGACCCGACGACCCCGATGCCCGAGCCGGAGAACCCGGTCGAGGCGGGCCTGGCCGACCTGTGGCGGCGCACCGTGCCGGTGATGGGGGAGGACTGGCGGATCCGGTTCGCCGAGAGCACCCGCAACCTGCTCGACGAGTCGCTGTGGGAGCTCGCCAACATCGACGCCGGCCGGATCGCCAACCCGGTCGAGTACATCGAGATGCGCCGCAAGGTCGGCGGCGCGCCGTGGTCCGCGCAGCTGGTCGAGTACGCCGCCGGGGCCGAGGTGCCGAAGGAGGTCTCCGGTTCGCGTGCGCTGCGGGTGCTGATGGACGCCTTCTCCGACGGCGTGCACCTGCGCAACGACATCTTCTCGTACCAGCGCGAGGTCGAGGACGAGGGCGAACTGAGCAACGGCATCCTGGTGTTGGAGCGGTTCCTGGAGTGCTCCACCCAGGAGGCCGCCGAGGCGGTCAACGACCTGCTCACCTCGCGGCTGCAGCAGTTCGAGAACACCGTGTTCACCGAACTGCCGGTGCTGTTCGCGGAGACCGGGCTCGACCCGGCGGGCCGCGCCCGGGTGATGGCGTACGTCAAGGGGCTGCAGGACTGGCAGTCCGGCGGGCACGAGTGGCACATGCGGTCCAGTCGCTACATGAACGGCGGTGGGGCGGCGGCGGGTTCGGCCGGTGAGGTGGCGCCGGGCTCGGGCGGGGAGCTCCCGGGGATGCCGGGGGCCGGCAACTGGTGGGACCAGTACGCGATCGGCGGGATCGGGACCTCGGCCCTGGACATCCTGCGCAAGGGGGCCGGGACCGCCGAGGCTCCGGCAGCACCGGCCGTACGGCGGGCGCGGTCGCACGGGCACGTGCCGTTCCGGGCCGTCGGGCCGTCCCGACTGCCGGAGTTCAAGCTGCCGTTCGCGCTGTCGCTGAGCCCCCACCTGGACGGCGCGCGGGAGCGGGTGATCGAGTGGGCCGAGCGGGTGGGCCTGCTGGCCGAGCACCCCGGAGTCCCCGGATCGGGCATCTGGGACGCCGAGTCGATGCGCGACTACGACCTGCCGCTCTGCGCGGCCGGCATCCACCCCGACGCCACCGCCGACCAACTCGACATCGCCTCGGCCTGGTTGGCCTGGGGCACCTGGGCCGACGACTACTACCCGAGGGCCTTCGGCAGCACCCGCGACCTGGCCGGCGCCAAGGCCGCCAACGCACGGCTGCCGCTGTTCATGCCGCTGGACGGCGAGCCCGTGCCGGAGCCGGTCAACGCGCTGGAACGGTCCCTCGCCGACATCTGGGAGCGGACCACCGGCCCGATGACCGTCGAGGCCCGGGGCGCACTGCGCGAGTCGATCGAGGTGATGACGGCGAGCTGGATCTGGGAGCTGAGCAACCAGATCCAGAACCGCGTCCCGGACCCGGTCGACTACCTGGAGATGCGCCGCTCCACCTTCGGCTCCGAACTCACCACGCTGCTCGCCCGCCTCGGCCACGGCAAGACCGTCCCGGCGGAGGTGTACCGGCACGGCTCGATGCGCGCGCTGGAGAACTCCGCGATGGACTACGCGTGCATGATGAACGACGTCTTCTCGTACCAGAAGGAGGTCGAGTACGAGGGCGAGCTGCACAACGCCGTGCTGGTGGTGCAGAACTTCTTCGACTGCGACTACCCGTCGGCGCTGCGGATCGTCGACGACCTGATGCACTCGCGGCTGGACCAGTTCCGACACGTCGCGCAGAAGGAACTCCCGGTGATGTACGAGGACTTCGAGCTCGGCACGGAGGCCCGGGAGATGCTCGGCGGGTACGTGAAGGAGCTGGAGAACTGGCTCGCGGGCATCCTGAACTGGCACGAGGGCTGCCGCCGGTACCGCACCGAGGACCTGGAGCGGCACTTCGGCGCCGAGCGGGACCTCGCGGGCGCGGTCCGGGCCCGGGCAGCCGTCGCGGCCGCGGCCGCCGCCGAGCCGGGCACCGGCGCGGTGTCGCTCGGCCCGACCGGCCTGGGCACCGCCTCGCTGCGCGCGCCGTTGAACGGGGCCGTCCCGGCGAACTGAGGCGGGCAGCGCGCCGGAGGGGCGTCCTCGCGCGGGCCATCCCGCGCGGGGGCGTCGCGGCGTGGCTAGGCTGGCGAGTCGGGGGCCGTGCGCGCCTTCCGGCGCGCGTCCGCACCGTCATGGACAAGGGCTGAGAGATGGCTGCGCTACCTGAGGGCACACCCTGTTGGGCCGACGCGATGTTCACCGACCTGGAGGGCGCCAAGGCCTTCTACGGCGACGTCCTGGGCTGGACCTTCGGCGAGAGTTCGTCGGAGTACGGCAACTACACCCAGGCGTACTCGGACGGCAAGGCGGTCGCCGCGATCGTGCCGCCGATGCCGGGGAGCCAGGCGCAGTCCGCCTGGTGCCTCTACCTGGCCTCGCCGGACGCCGCCGCCACCGCCGAGCGGATCCGGACCAACGGCGGCGAGGTGGTGATGGGGCCGATGCGGGTCGGAGACTTCGGCACGATGGTGATCGCCAGGGACCCGGGCGGGGTGGTGTTCGGCGTCTGGCAGGCCGGGGTCCACGAGGGCTTCGAGAAGCAGGGCGAGCCCGGCGCGTACAGCTGGGCCGAGATCGTCACCCGCGAACCCGGGAGGGCCGACTCCTTCTTCCCGGCGGTCTTCCCGTACAGCACGCGGAAGATGGACTCCGAGCAGATCGACTACCGGATATTCCTGGTCGGCGGTCGGCCGGTGCTCGGCCGGATGGGCGCGGAGGGCGACTTCCTGCCGCCCGAGGCGCCCTCGTACGTGAGCGTCTACTTCGCCGTGGACGACACCGACGCCGCGATCGAGCGGCTGAAGAAGCACGGCGGCAAGGTGTACTTCGGGCCCATGGACAGCCCGTTCGGGCGGTTCGCGGCGGTCGGCGACCAGCAGGGCGCGGCCTTCGGACTGATCGACCTCGGCCGGACGGTGGGCGACCAGCCGCCGACCGCGGACGTCTGATGGGGGAGCGCGAGGAACTCGTCGAGACCCTCGACAAGCACCGCGGCCTGCTGCGCCGCACCCTCCGGGACCTCACCGACGAGCAGGCGGCCCGGCGCACCACGGCCAGCGAGCTGTGCCTGGGTGGTCTGATCAAGCACGTGGCCGCGGTCGAGGCGCGCTGGACGCGGTTCATCACCGGCGGGGCGGAGGCGATGCGCAGTGGCGACGGCGACGGGGACTGGGCGGAGCAGTTCCGGATGGCGGAGGGCGAGACGCTGGCCGGGCTGCTCGCCGGGTACGAGGCGGTGGCGCGCGGCACGGACGAGCTGGTGCGGAGCCTGCCCGACCTCGACGCCGCCCACCCGCTGCCGCCGGCGCCCTGGTTCGAGCCGGGGACGAGCTGGTCGGCCCGGCGGGTGGTGCTGCACCTGATCGCGGAGACCGCGCAGCACGCCGGGCACGCGGACATCATCCGGGAGTCGCTGGACGGGGCGAAGTCGATGGGGTGAGCGGCCGGTGTCGCGGGTGCGCTCAGGACATCTGGACTGGTGTCCCGGGTGCGCTCAGGACATTTGGACCGGTGCCCCGGGTGCGCTCAGGACACCTCGACGCCGAGCAGCTCGCGCAGCGCCCGGCAGCCGTCCGGGGTGACCCGCAGGGCCCGGCCGGAGCCGATCCGCTCGACCCAGGCGCGGTCCAGCGCGGTGCGGCACAGGGCCGCGCCCAGCGCGCCGCCGAGGTGGCTGCGGCGTTCCGTCCAGTCCAGGCAGCTGCGCACCACCGGGCGCCCGCCCGGGCGGCCGGCGTGCGGCGGCAGTTCGATCGACTGCGCGGCCAGCCAGCTGTGGCCGCGCTCGGTGACGGCGAGCCCGGCGCGGTCGGCGACCAGGCCGCGGTCGAGCAGGGCGTCGGCGACGGCCACGCCGAGGCGGCCGGCCAGGTGGTCGTAGCAGGTGCGGGCGCGGGCCTCGGCGCTCTGCCGGGTGGCCTCGCGGAGGTTGCGGGGTTCCGACCGGCCGGCGCGGGCGGCGGCGCCGGTGGGAGCGGCGCCGGTGAGCGTGGTGCCGGTGGGAGCGGCGTCGGTGCGCGCGGCGGCCTCGGCCGTGGCCTGGGCGAAGACGGCGAGGTCCTCGATCACGGTCGCGACCCCGGGGGAGGCCAGCCGGACGTACCGGTGCCGCCCCTGCCGCTCCTCGGCCAGCAGCCCGCCCGCGATCAGCCGGGACAGGTGCTCGCTGGCCGTGGACGGTGCGACGCCCGCCGACCGGGCGAGCTCGCCCGCCGTCCAGGCACGGCCGTCCAGCAACGCACAGCAGAAGGCGGCGCGGGTGGGGTCGGCGAGCAGCGCGGCGAAGGCGGTGAGCGCCGAGCCGCGGGGGTCCACTGGCATGCGTCCATGATCGGCCATGCCTCCATGGTCGCCCCGGCATTGTTCGGCCGGGACCGAAACGACCCGGGGCCACGATGGCGGCATGAGCGATCCGACGTCCCATGAACTGACCTTCTCCCGCTACGAGGACGTGACCGCGGCCCTGGCCGATCCGGCACTGGTCCCGCCGCCCGCGACGCCCGGGCCGTACGGCACGGTGGCCTGGCTGCGGGCCACCGTCGCCCGGTTCAGCGCGGGCGAGCCGCACGCCCGGCGCCGGGCGCTGGTGCTGGCCGACCTGGAACGGCTGGACCCGGGCGAGCTGCGGGTCCTGGCCGCGGGCGGCTTCGACCCGGACGTCCGGCTGCGGGTGGTGCGGACGCTCGCGAGGGCGCTCGGTCTGGCGGATCCGGAGGCCGTCGCCAGGGACGTGAAGGCGGTGGCCCGGGCGTACTTCGAGCCGGCGCCGGACGATCCGACGGCGGACACGGCGGTGGCCCGGCTGCTGCCCGCGATGGGCGAGGACGACCCGGAGGCGGCGGCGAACCGGATCGGCCTGCTCGTCCAGGCCTGCGAGGCCACCGCCACCCTGGTCGAGCACGCCCGGCGCAGCGGCGGCGGGCCGGCCGCCGCCCTGCGGGACGATCCGCCGGTCCGGGCGATGCGCCGCTTCGCCGCCCGGGCGACCGAGGTCGGCGGGGTCGCGGTCCCCGCCGGGGCGCACGTGCTGCTCGACCTCGACGCCGCCCGGGAGCCGGGCCGTGAGCCGCTGGCCTTCGGCGCCCCGCCCCGGCTCTGCCCGGGCCGCTCGCACGCGCTGGTGATCGCCGAGGGCATCCTGTACGGGTCCTCCGACCCGGCGGACACCTCCCAGCCGCCGGCCGAGGAACCCCTCACGCAGGCCGAACTCGCCGCCCTGATCCCGGAGATGATCGACCACGTGCTCGCCCTGGCGGACACCTGGACGGCCTGGGGCGGCCGCCCGTCCGTCAACGCCGACGGCCGAACCTACACCCCGCACAAGGCGATTCGCCGGGTCACCGACCATCTCCTCGACCACTGGGCCGAGTTGGAGGCCAGGCTGGCCGGCGAGCCGGCCGCCGCCGACCACTGGCACGCCTCCAACGTCACCACCCCGGCCGACCTGGTGCCGTTCACCGCCGCCGACCTGGACGAGGCCCGCAGCCGCCTCACCCGGCTCGGCCGGATCTGGGCCCAGCGGATCGCCGCGCTGCCGGAACGGCAGTTGGACGACTCGCCGGGGACGGGCTGGAGCTTCCGGCACATCGTCTGCCACCTCGCCAGGACCGGCGTCTACTACGTGGACTCGGTGGGCCCGATCGAGCGGCAGGAGCCGACGCGATGATCCCGCCTGCACCGATGACCCCGCCCGCACCGACGACCCGGCCCGCGCCGATGACCCCGTTCGCCGCCCTGCACCACCGCCCCGGCCGCCCGCTGCTGCTCCCGAACGCCTGGGACCACGCCTCGGCCGCCGCCCTCGCCGCGGCCGGCCACCCCGCGATCGGCACCACCAGCCTGGGCGTGGCGGCCGCCGCCGGACTGCCCGACGGCGCCGCCGCCACCCGCGCGGAGACCGTACGGCTGGCCCGCCGGCTGGGCCGTGACGGCTTCCTGCTGAGCGTCGACGCGGAGTCCGGATTCAGCGACGACCCGGCCGAAGTGGCCGAGCTGGCCGTGGAGTTGGCGAAGGCTGGCGCGGCCGGCATCAATCTGGAGGACGGCCGGCCGGACGGCACGCTGGCGCCGTCCGCCGTCCACGCGGCGAAGGTCGCGGCGGTGAAGGCCGCCGTGCCGGAACTGTTCGTGAACGCCCGCACCGACGCCTACTGGTGCGGCAGCGAGGACGCCGAGCCGGAGACCGTACGGCGGTTGGACGCCTACCAACGGGCGGGCGCGGACGGCGTGTTCGTGCCCGGACTGGGTGATCCGGCAGTGATCGCCCGGCTGGTCGGCCGGCTGTCCGTCCCGCTCAACATCCTCTGGACGCCGACCGGTCCGGGCCTCGCCGAGCTGGCCGGGCTCGGGGTGGCCCGGGTCAGCCTGGGCTCGCTGCTGTACCGCTCGGCGCTGGCGGCGGCGGTGGCGACGGCCGCCGCCGTGGCCTCGGGCGGGCCGGTCGGTCCGGTGCCGGGCTATGCCGAGGTCCAGGCGCTGAGCGGGAGTTGAGGGCCGCAAGCCGTTGAGGGGCGGTCCGGGCTCAGTGCTTGGACCGCCTCGCCTCGATTCCGTCCAGGATCACGTTGAGGCCGCGGAGGAAGCTGCTGTCCCGGCCGGCCTCGATCTCCTCCGGCACCTGGGTGGTGTACAGGCGGTTCAGTCGCGGATGCGCCTTGGTGGCCTCGATGACGACGGGCAGCAGCTGGTCCATGAACTCCTGTTCGCCCTGGCCGCTCCTGGTCAGCGCGCTCAGCCAGGCGGCCTCCACGCTGGCGGTGCCGATGGTGTAGCCCATGACGACGCCCATCACGTCGTTGGCCTCGCCGAGTTCGAAGCCGGCCGCCTCCATCAGCGCCAGCAGGGCTTCGGAGAGCCGCATCCAGTTGGGGCCGAGGTAGACCATCCCGACGTCGCCCATCACGGCGACCATCCAGGGGTGGCGCACGACGGCCGCGCGCATGCCCTCGGTGCACTCGATGATGGCCGCGCGCCAGACCTGCGGGTCCTCGGCGCCCTCGGCCCGGGCCAGCGGGAGTTCGCCGAAGACGTGATCGACGACCAGGGCGAGCAGCTCGTCCTTGTTGGCGACGTGGGTGTAGAGCGAGGTCGCGCCGGCGTTGAGGCGGGCGCCCAGCTTGCGCATGCTCAGCGCGTCGATGCCCTCGGCGTCCAGCAGCGCGAAGGCCTCGGCGACGATCTGCTCGCGGCTGAGGGCGGGCTGGGTCCGCCGTTTCTGCGGACGGTTCCACGGCGACGGGATGCCCGGCTGTGCGCCGGTCCGGTGCTCCGGCGGGGTGTCGTCCGACTTGGCCGTCATCAGGCTCTCCATTCCACGTGCCTCCTGGGCGGGTGCGGTCCGTCCAGCATAGGCCCCGGCTCCGCACACCGTACGGCCTCGCGAACACCGTACGGTCTTGCGAACACTGTTCGGTCTCCGTACAGTGTTCGGCGTAGCGCACACCGTTCGGTCGGGGACGGGCGAACGGTGTGCGCCGCGAGGACTTCCGCGCGGCTGTCGCCGACGCGAGGACGTGCGCGGGGCTGCGGCCGACGCGCTGAACCGAAGGGGGATCGCGGTGGACCGTCACCCGCGTCGCTGGCTCATCCTGGTCGTGCTCTGCCTCAGCAGCCTGGTGCTGGTGATCGACAACATGGTGCTCACGGTGTCCATCCCGCCGATCGCGGAGGACCTCAAGGCCGGGGCGCAGGACATCCAGTGGATCATCGACTCGTACATCCTGGTCTTCGCCGGCCTGCTGCTGACCTCGGGAAGCCTGTCCGACCGGTTCGGACGACGAAAAGTGATGATCATCGGGCTGGCGCTGTTCGGCGCCGCCTCACTGGTCGCGGCGGTCGCCGCCAGCCCCGGTGAGCTGATCGCCGGCCGGGTGCTGATGGGCGTCGGCGGCGCTCTGGTCATGCCGAGCACGCTCTCCATCCTGATCACCGTCTTCGACGACGAGGAGCGGCCCAAGGCGATCGCCGCCTGGAGCGCGGTGGCCATGGTCGGCCTGGTCGGCGGCCCGGTGCTGGGCGGCGCGCTGATCGCCCACTTCTGGTGGGGCGCGGTGTTCCTGCTCAACGTGCCGGTCGCGGCGGTGGCCATCGTCGCGGCGGTCGTGCTGATGCCCGAGTCCAAGGGCCCGTGGCGCAAGCCCGACCTGCCCGGCATGCTGCTCTCGATGGTCGGCATGACGGCCCTGGTCTGGTCGATCATCGTCCTCCCGCGGGACGGCTTCGCCCACGTCAGCACCCTGGGCTCGATGGCCGTCGCGGTCGCCGCGCTCACCGGCTTCGGCATCCGCCAGGTCCGCACCGACTCGCCGATGGTCCCGCTCAAGCTGTTCCGCAACCGGGTCTTCACCGGCGCGAGCTTCTCCCTCGTCCTGCTCACCTTCGCCACCGGCGGCCTGATGCTGGTGCTCACCCAGTACCTGCAGTTCGTCCTGGAGTTCACGCCCACCGACACCGGCCTGGCCTTCATCCCGCTGGCCATCGCCTCGCTCGCCTTCAACGTGATCGGCGCCGCGCTCGGCAAGAAGCTCCCGGCCCGGGTGCTGACCGCCATCGGCATGGTGATCATCGCGGGCGGCTTCGGCCTGCTGGCCACCCTCTCGGTCGGCGACGGTTTCACCAAGGTCGCCCTGGCCATGCTGGTGCTCGGCATCGGCTCCGGCCTCGGCATGCCGGCCGCCGCCAACGCCCTGATGGGCGCGATCCCCGGTGAGCACGCCGGCGTCGGCTCCGCGCTCAACGACACCATCCAGCAGTCCGGCGCCGCGCTCGGCGTGGCCATCCTCGGCACCGTGCTCTCCAGCACCTACACCGGCTCGATGCCCACCGACGCCCCCGCCCCCGCCCGGCACGCCATCACCGACGCCCTCGCCCTCTCCGCCGGCAGCGGCGACACCACCCTGGCCCGGGCCGCCCGGGAGGCCTTCAACACCGCCACCTCCACCACCTTCACGGTCGGCGGGATCGCCGTCCTGGTGGCGGCGGCGCTCACCCTGGTGCTGATGCGGGGCAAGGCGGCGGCGGAGGCCCCGGCCGAGCCCGCCGAAGCCGCCGAGCCCGCCGTCGAGGCGGTGGCCTGAGCCCCCTCCGAAGCGGTCGGCGCCCCGCCGGCCGCACCCCCCACCGGCCCCGGCTGCCCCGCGCAGCCGGGGCCGCGGGCGTTCTCGGCCCCTGGCGGCGCCGACCTCCCGGGACGCATCGCCCGCCCGGCGCGCGTAGCCTTCGAAGCATGTCCACCCACTACGCGGAGCGCCCGTCCCGGCTGTCCGAGGCGGTGGTGTGGACGAAGGGGGCGGGGGCCGACGGCGGTGCGGGCGGGCTGGTGCTGCCGGACGGGTGCATGGATCTGCTGTGGACGGAGGGCCGGCTGCTGGTCGCCGGGCCGGACACCCGGGCGTTCCGGCCCGGGCCGGGGCTGCGCGGGCCGTGGGCGGGCGTCCGCTTCCGGCCCGGGGCCGGGCCGGTGCTGCTCGGCGTGCCGGCGCACGAACTGCGCGACCGCCGGGTCGAGTTGGCGGACCTGTGGCCCGACGGCGAGGTGCGGCGGCTGACCGAGCGGGTCGACGCGGCACCCGACCCGGCCGCCGCGCTGGAGGAGCTGGCGCTGCGCCTGGCGGCCGCGGCGCAGCCCGAGGACCCGCTGGTACGGGCGGTGGCCGCCGCGCTCGCGGCCGGGCGCGGCGTCGCGGCGACGGCCGAGGCGGTCGGGCTCGGCGCCCGGCAGCTGCACCGCCGCTCGCTGGCCGCCTTCGGCTACGGTCCCAAGACCCTCGCCCGGATCCTGCGGCTGCAGCGCGCCCTCGGGCTGGCCCGCTCCGGCGTCCCGCTCGCCGAGACGGCGGCCCGGACGGGCTACGCGGACCAGGCGCATCTGGCGCGTGACGTACGGGAGTTGGCGGGAACGCGGGTGACGGCGCTGCTGTGAGGCCGGGCTGCGGCGAGGTGGACTGCGGTAGGCCGGGCTGCGGCGAGGTCGGGCTACAGCGGCGCGAGCAGGTCGACCCCGTTGCCGTCCGGGTCGCGCAACGAGGCGTACCGCTGACCCCAGAAGGCGTCCCAGGGCTTCAGCTCCCCGTGGTACCCGGCGTCGGTCAGCTCCCGGTACACCGCGTCCACGTGCGCCGGGCTCTGGCAGCGGAAGGCCAGCGCCGCCCGGGCGCCACCGGTCGGCGGCTGCCAGTCGGGGTGGAAGGAGCGGATGGTCGACTCGGCGTCGAGGACCAGGAGCAGGCCGCCGGGCAGCTCGGCCTCGACGTGCGGCTCCTGCTCGGAGCCCTCGGGGAAGACGAGCCCCAGCCGCCGGTAGAAGGCGACCGAGGCGGCCATGTCGGCGACGGCGAGGCCGATGAAGGCGAACTGCGGTGCGGGTGTGCTGTCCATGCCCGCCACGGTAGGCGGGATGCGGGCCGGGGGTCTTGAACGAATCGGACGTCCGCGGCCTCGGCTTCGAGGGCCTGGGCGAGGCGGGCGTGCCCGGGCGGCGCTACCTGCGGCGGCGCTACCTGCGGCGGCGCTCCTAGCCGCCGGCCAACGTCCACGTGGTGGAGCTGGACGGTCCGTTGTCAGTCGCTCCTTGTACCGTCGATCACGGCAGCAGTGTTCTTCGCACGGGGGTGTGACGCATGTTCAGGACCGATCCGGAGACGCCCGACGTCTTCCTCACGCCGGTCGATGAGGTCTTCATCCGCAACCACCTCGGCCGGCACCCGCAGCTTGACTCCGCCGACTGGACGCTCACCGTCGAGGGCCTGGTGGAGCGGCCGCTGCGGCTGGGCTTCCGGGATCTCCAAGGCCTGCCGCAGACCGGGTTCACCGCCGTCCACGAGTGCTTCGGCAATCCGCTGCGCCCCACCGAGCCGACCCGCGCCGTCACCAACCTGGAGTGGGCCGGCGTCCCGCTCGCCGAGGTGCTGGCGCTGGCCGGCCCGCGTCCGGAGGCCCGGCACGTCTGGCTGGAGGGCGCCGACCGCGGCGACTTCGCGGGGGAGAGCGACGTGAGCTACCTCAAGGACCTGCCCCTGGAGGAGGCGCGCGCCGAGGTCGTCCTCGCGCACACCATGAACGGCGAACCGCTGCGCCCCGACCACGGCCATCCGGTGCGGGCGGTGGCGCCGCGGATGTTCAGCACCAACTCGGTCAAGTGGCTGACCCGGATCGTGCTGGCCGCCGAGCGCCCCGAGCACCTCTTCACCACCCGGCTGTACACCCGCGTCCTGCCGGGGGAGAGCGAGTCGCGGCCGGTCCGCGAGAAGGACGTCAGCAGCAAGCTGCTCACCCCGCGGGACGAGCGGTCCGTCCCGGCCGGGGCCTGCGAACTGGCGGGCTACGCCTGGAGTTCCACCGAGGTGACGGCCGTCGAGATCGCCGTGGACGACGCCGACTGGCTGCCCGCCGAGCTGGACCGGCGCGGCCCGGGCCTCGGCTGGCAGCGGTTCCGGCTCCGGCACGACCTCGCCCCCGGCCCGCACCGCATCCGCTGCCGGGCCACCGACTCCGCCGGGCGGGTCCAGCCGCTCACCGGGGACCGCAACGCCGTCCACGAGATACGGGTGACCGCGGAGGTCAGCGGGCGACCGACTGGGCGGTGATCGCCGGGCCGGCCTTGGTGAGCATCAGGTCGAGGAACTGGTCGGGGCGGCGGAAGCTCGCGAAGTGGCCGGCGTTCCGGATCCGGTGCCGGTCAGAAGATGCCGAGGTCGGCGATGCCCGGGCGGTCGGTGGTCCAGAGGTGGGCGTGGCGGGCCAGTTCGACGCGGGAGCTGAGGCCGACCTTTCGGAAGATGTTGCGCAGGTGGTAGTTGACGGTGTGGGGGGAGCGGTGGATGCGGGAGGCGACCTGCTGGTTGGTGAGGCCCTGGCTGACCAGGTGGGCGACGGTGCGTTCGACGTCGCTCAGGGCGTCGGCGTTCTCCTCGGCCGTGCGTGCCGCGCGGGCCGCGCGGGCCGCCGGGTCGGGGGCGGCCGGTGGGGCGGACAGCCGGGGCCGGGGCGGGGCCTCGGCGACGGCCTCGGCGGTGCGCCGGCGGGAGCGGGTGTCGAGCAGGGCCGCCAGGTCCTCGGCCGCGGTGGTCCGGGCCCAGTGGTGGCCGTGTTCGGTGGCCGCGCGGACCAGGCCGTCCGGGTCGCCGTGCAGCAGACCGGCGGCGTGGACGGCGGAGGCGGCGAGGGTGGGGATGCCGGGGTTGTCCTCGGCGAGCCGCTCGGCCTCGCGGGCGGCGATCGCGGCCCAGTGCGGGTCCCCGGCTTCCAGGGCGGTGCGGACGAACCAGGCGGCGGCGCCCGGTTGGCGGGTGAAGAGCGCGGCCCGCTGGGCCGGGGAGGGGTACTGCAGGTCCATCTGCGTCAGCGCGGCATGCGCTCCGTGCCGGGCCGCGGTGACCTGCAGCTCGACCCAGTCGTAGACGGGCGAGGGCATGCAGCCGGCGCCGTCGGCGAGGGTCTGGCGGTAGCGGCGGACGAAGGCCTCGGCGCCGTCGCGGTCGCCGAACCGCAGGGCGAGTTGGCCGAGCGTGGCCAGCACCGGCGGCACGTACAGCAGGGTGCCCCGGCACATCGCGGTGGCCAGCGCCTGCTGGGCCTCGTCGCGGGCTTCGGCGAGCTGGCCCCGGTGGCTGAGCAGCCGGGCCCGGTGGAGGGCGACGATCGAGTCCATCCCGCCGCCGCCCAGGCCGATCAGGTCGGCGACGGCGGCCCGGACGGTGGACTCGGCTTCGCCGTACGCGCCGACGTCGAGGAGCCGTCGGCCAGCACCAGGTGCAGGTAGGCGCGCCAGACCGGTGACGGCATGGCCTGGGCGCCGTGCAGCCGTGCGCCGAGCAGCGGCGCGCCGACGACCTCGCCGACCACGTACGCCCCGCCGAGCACGGCGCCCAGGGTGTACCCGCCGGAGGTCTCGCGCACCAGGAACACCAGGGCGAGCGGCGCCATGGCGACCGGCAGCTTCGCCGCCAGGGTGACCAGCAGCCAGGGGCGGATGCCGGGGCGGCCCAGCAGCTCCCGGTACCCCATGGCCGGGGGCTCGCCCCGGTCCTCCTGCTTCAGGACCGCTCAACGGCGGCCCGGGCCTTCGGCCGGTCCCAGTGCGGACGCTGCGGGGACGGGCTACGCGACGGTCTCCCAGGCGAACCCGTCCGGGTCGGTGAAGGACCCGGACGTACCGCCGAGGACGACGCGGTGCGAGCCCGTGCCCTCGGCGGCGACGCCGAGGTCCTTGGCCAGACCGCGGCGCTTGTAGAGCGCCAGCTTGACGGGGCTGGACCCGCCCGGGGCGAACTCGGCGTACTTGCCGCCGAAGCTCTTCGCCACGGTCAGACCCCGGTCGACGTAGAACCGCTTGCTGACCTTGACGTCCTCGACGCCCAGCAGCAGGACGATCTCGTCGATCTCGCGGGTGGCCGGGCCGCTGTCCTTCTTCGCCGAGGTCGCCACCTTCCAGACCGTCCCGTCCGGCGCCTGGACGACACCGCCGTACCCCCACAGCGACTTCGCGGCGGGCTTCAGCACCACGGCGCCGGCGTCCACGGCGGCGCCGAGGAAACCGTCGACGGTGGCCGGCCCGGCCACCGTGAGCGCCAGGGTGAAGCCGCGGAACCCGGCGGACCGTGCCTCGGAGGCCCGCAGGTTGACGTACTCGTCCACCCCGAACGCGGTGTGGAAGCGCTGGGCGGCCGCGGGGTCGGCCACCTCAAGGGTGACGGACGCGAGGGAGACGGCGGATGCGGTGGTGGTTGCCATGGCCACCACGCTAGGGGCCGCCCCCGGACCGGGGCTTCTCGAATCCTGACCGGTCTCCGAGCGGAGTCCGAAGGGATCACCGGCCGGCGGGGCGGGATCGGCTAGGACAGTGCCGCGAACCCGGTGCAGAGCAGGCGGATGCTTCGCTCGAACTTCTCGTCCTGGCTGATGCGGGGGATCAAGTCGCCCATGACCAGCGGGAACTGCTCGCACAGCTCGGCGTAGAGCTCGGCGGTGACGGTCGGCGGGGCGGTCGGCTGGTTCTGCTCCTGGAGGACGAAGCCGGTGATGTGGCTGAGCAGGGCGTCGGCGGCGATGCCGCAGTGCCGGGCGGGCAGGCCGGCGTCGAGGAGGGTGCGCAGCAGGCGTTCCATCAGGGAGAGGCTGCCGGTGCTCAGCATGCCGGGGCTCTCGGCGAGGAGTTGGGCGCCGCCGGGGTGCTGCTTGATCTCCTGGCGCAGGGTGGTGGCCTGGGTGAGGAGGCGGTCCTGCCAGTCGGCGGTGGGAGGGAGGGCGGCGAGGGCTTCGGTGCCCGCGTCGTACGCGCGGCGGCTGATCCGGTCGGCCATCAGGGCGAGCAGCTCGTCCTTGCCGCGTACGTGGTAGTAGAGGCTGCCGGCGTGGGCGTCGAGGCGGTCGGCGACCTGGCGCATGGACAGGTTCTGGTAGCCGACCTCGGCGAAGACGGCCATGCCCGCGTCGACGATGCGGTCCTTGGTGAGCTTCATGCGGCAACCGTACAACGTCTTTCAAACACCGTTCGAAAACTGTGCTAGCTTTTCCCCATCAGGTTTTCGAACGGCGTTGGAAAGCGTCGAAACCGGGGGAGGGGCGGGCAAATGGGGGCAATCGTCTTCAACGTGACCACGGCCGCGCTGATGGTCATGATGGTCAACTGCGGGCTCGGCGTGGTCGGCCGCGACACCCTGCGCGGGCGGCCGCTCCCGTGGGCGGCGATCGCCCTGACCGCGCTCGCCGTCGGCGGCGTGCTGCTCCAGTTGGTGTGGTCCGGCGCCATGGACGCGCTGGACGCGGACCCGGCCAAGTCCGGCTGGTGGCGCGAGTTCACTTCGGTGTTCATGCAGAACGGCGGCCTCTTCGGCGGCTTGTGGAACCTCGTCACCCTCGCCGCCGTCGCCGCGCTCGCCCAGTGGTACTGGGGTGGCACGCTGACCCTCGCCTTCTTCCTCGCCGGCATCGTGCTGCCCGGCCGGATCGACACCCTGCTCGGCCTCGGCGACGGCCCCAGCACCGACCCGCGCAACTTCGCCGGCAGCTCCGGCGCCACCTACTTCCTCGGCGCCACCCTCGCCCTCGCCTTCCTCGCCCGCACCCGCCTCCCCAAGGAGATCGCCCTGGCGGCCGGCGTTCCGGTGGTCGGCCTGGCGATGTGGCTCGCCCAGGACAATGGCCACGGACTGGTCTCCGTCTACGGTTTCGCCCTCGCGGCGGCGGTGTGGGCAGTGCGCCGCCGACTGGTCCGCCCTGCGGTCGGGCAAGCCGCCTGACCCCGGCCCCGCCGGGGAACACGGCCGTGATGGCCGCGAACACAGGGCCGGCCGTTCGCTTCAGTCAGCGCAGGGTGAGGACCTGGCCGGGCAGGATCAGGTCCGGGTCGTCGCCGATGGTGTGGCGGTTGAGTGCGTAGAGGGTCGCCCAGCCATCGGGGGAGCCGACTTCCTGGGCGATGTCCCCGAGAGTGTCGCCGGGGCGTACGGTCCAGCTGTCCACGCCGGCGCCGTCCGCGTTCGCGCCCCCGTCGGTGGCTGCGGGTGTGTCCGCCGGGACGGTGCGCTCGGTACGCGGGGTGGGCGGGGCGGGAGCGTGCGGCCGCGGTTGCGCGGGGCGGTGATCACGAGCGTGGGCGCCGGTGTAGCTGTTCGAGCGGTCGCCGCTGTGGCCGGCACGGGCTCCGCAGGCCGGCCACGGAGCGAGGCCGCGGCTCGCGGCGAGGTGCTCGGCCACGGCGATCTGCTGTTCGCGGGTCGCCGCGTCCGGGCGGGGAGCGTAGGCGAGGCCGCCGTTGGCACGCCAGGTCGCGGCGTCGAACTGCAATCCGCCGTAGTAGCCGTTCCCGGTGTCGGCGTGCCAGCGCCCTCCGCTCTCGCAGCGGGCCAGGAAATCCCAGTCCGCTCCCTCGGCGAGGACCCCTGCGGGCGGCGCGACGGCGGACGACTCCTTGGCACCGCCGAGAACGGTGGCGAGAGAGAGCAGGGGAAGCAGCAGAACGACGAGCAGGCGACGGACCACGGACAGCGGCGACATGAACACTCCGCACCTCGGAGACAAGGGACCAGGCGTTGAAACGCCTTCTCCACTCATGCGTCACGCGAGCACGGACGGTGACCAGCGACACCGCAAGCTCGTTCCGTCGGCGGTCTGACACCACTCGAACGCTCTGGACGCCGCCATCCTTCAGGCGATTGCCGCCGGGGAGCCGCGGAGCTGTCGAATCGGCGGCCACGGAACGACGAAGGCCCCGACCGGCGAACCGGTCGGGGCCTTCGTGAAGGCGGAGGATGCGAGATTCAAAGTCGTGAGGGGTTGCCCCCAACACGCTTGAGAACCTCGGACGGGTGGTCCGGCACGCGGCGGTGCCGGACCGCTCAGCCGAGCAGGAGTTCCGCTGCCGGGGTGTGGTTTCCGGTCGCCGAGGCGCCGGCCATCGCCGAGGCGGCCGTCGCCGACTTGGTGCCGGGCGGTACCACCAGCAGCAGGAAGTGGTCCTGGAAGCCCCGGGTGACGCTGATCGTCGCGTCGCTGCCGGTGAACCAGTTGATCCTGACCGTCAGGCCGTTCGCCGCGACGGACCGGGGCACACCGTCCCAGGCCGAAGTGTCGAGGCCGACCCGGACGATGCGCCCGAAGTGGGCGCCGAGCGCGGTGATCAGGTCCGGAAGTTCGGCGAGGACGCGGTTCGAGCGGGGCCACCAGGCCCCGTCGAAGACTCCCTCCCGCGACATGGTCGGCTCCAGCACCAGGCGAGGCAGCAGCGGGGTGCTGGGCACCGACCACGGCCCAGGAGAGGAAGAGGTGGGGAAAGGAATCGGCATCATGCGAAGCCGCCCGTCCGGTCCACGAGGGACCAATCATGACCCAGGGCGACGCCGACGCTGATGCCGGTGTGCGGAATGTCCTCGGTTGTCTGCCTCCCACGCTACTCCGCCGCGGTCTCCGCCGGGCGGCCCGACATGTCCGGACCTTCGGCCCGGCTCAGCGCCTTCGCCGCCGCGACACCCGGTGGTCGGTGTGCCGTGGCGATGGCCGGCTGGGACGAGAGGCCGCTGCGAGCTGACGCACCAGCTGGTGCAGGCAAACGGCCGAGGTGATCGGCGGCAGGCCCGCGACGATGATGTCGAGCGGATCGAGAGACGTCCGGTACACCTCGAAGGAACACAGCCCCGTGGCGATGCCGGAGAACACGACCACCACGACCCAGGCGTGCACCAGCCTGCGTGATTCCAGCGTGCTGCGCAGCGTCGAGAGGCTGCCCACCAGCCACGGGCCGTAGATGATCACCGGCCACAGGTGGTTCATTCCATGGGGCACCCGGGACCCGGCGAGGTCGCACAGCGGGCTGTAGCAGAGCAGCCAGTCCAGCACGCAGACGGCGGTTACCGTCACGGCCGTCAGTACCCCGAACAGCTTGCGGAAGACTGACGGCCAGGATGTCACCGGGTGTTCGCGGCGGTGCCGGATGGCACGCTCGGGCTCCCTCGTCGCCTGGTGCGGCACGGTGTCGAGCAGGTTGAGGTCGAGCAGGTTGAGGTCGTCCAGCGACCCCCAGGCGTGGATCGGCCCGGACTGCCCGTCGTCCCAGCTTCCCTCGGCGGTCGGGATGCCGAGGAAGCCGGCCCCGGCTCCGCGCCAGAGGGAGGTCTCGTCCATCGGGTCGTACATTGCCAACTCCCAACTCCGTGCCATCCGCCGCCCTGCACACCTGTCGCCGAGTGCGGGTCAGCATTCGGTCGAGGCCAGGGAACCGGCGCGCTGGGCGTGGCTCTCCTGGAGGTGGCGGATCGTACGCAGGAAGTCGGCCAGCAGCCGGGAGCAGTGAGTCAGGACGACACGCTCTCCGTTGCGCAACAGGTAGCCGCATTGCACGTCTCCCGCGGCATTTCGACGATCGGGAACAAACAGCCAGGATCCGACGCTGCACACGGGATCCCGGTCTGTCGGGGGCAAATTTTGCCATTGACGAATTAGGCCCATGCCCCGATCAACGACAGGGATCGCGCATCGAATGTCGGCAATTCGGGCGTCCTTTAATACCTCATTTCCGGCATGCTACCTGGAATTCCCCGGCCGGTCTACCGGGCGGCTGGATTAAAGATTTCGTATAGTGCTCCCGAAAATTCCCCACCCGTCAGGCGGTCGTCATATGTTCATAACTGCCCTCCTCTGCTTGGTGATTCTCCCCGGGTGGCGCGACGGGGTGGCGCGCGCGGAGGTCACATCCTCCTCGAAATTCTCAACGCATCATTGGTGTAGACATCCTGCCCGCTTCGCATTTTCCGGTTGCTCCTGTAAGGTCTTTGGCTCGTCGGGATGATCCGCCATCCACATGCGCCCGACATGATTGTGAGTCGGTTTCTACAAGGGGACTGGACTGGAATGATCGCCGGAAAGGAATATCTGGAGATGCGGGAGCTGCATCTCCAAGGCTGGTCGATCTCGGCGATCGCTCGGCATCTGGGACGCGACCGCAAAACGGTGCGGTCCTATCTCGGCGGCGGCCGGGTCGCGGGCGTGCGCAGTGCGGCGCCGGACGTCTTCCTGCGCTTCCTGCCCTACTGCCGGCAACGGCTGGCCGATGATCCGCACCTCCTGGCGGCCCGGCTGTTCGCCGAGATGGTCGAGCTCGGCTACCCCGGTGCCTACTCCACCTTCACCCGGGCGCTACGTCGGCACCTGCTGCGTCCGCCCTGTGCGCACTGCCCGCCCGGTGCGTACCCGGGCGGGCCGACGGACGCGCCGGGAGGCGGTCAGGAGATCCGGTTCGACTGGCTCCGGCTGCCTGCCCCGTCGGTGCGGTGGGGGTGTGACACCCCGGCGCAGCTGCTGATCGGCACCCTCGGCATCTCGGGGCGGTGGCGCGGCGTGCTGAGCGACGGCGACGACCTCCCGCACCTGGTGGAGGCGATCGACCAGGTACTGCGCCGGTTCGGTGGCACGCCCGGATGCTGGAGACTCGGCCGGACGCCGGTTGCGTGCACCGTGGCGACCGGCCAGCCGAAGCCGGCCTTGGCGAAGGTGGCCCGGTACTACGGCGCGGCACTCCAACTCGGTCCGGACGACCGTGTCGACCCGCTGGCCGAGGCCCGGGGCGCGGTGCTGCGCGACTGGTGGTACGGCGTCGCGCGTGACCTCTGGCTGGCCGGTGCCCAGGACGAGCTCGATCGGCTCGCAGCGGTCCAGGACGCCCCGAACGACCATCGGCTGCCGGCCCTGCCCGTCATCCCGTTCCCCGCGCGCCTGTGCGCTCACCGAGTCGTCGGCCCGCAGGGGCTGGTGCCGTACCGCGACAGCTTCTATGCGGTCCAGCCCGACCTCGTCGGCGCCTCGGTGACGGTGTGCCACCGGCTGGACGAGCCGTACCTGTC
The DNA here is from genome assembly GCF_044546945.1 of Kitasatospora sp. NPDC053057. Classification (NCBI taxonomy): domain Bacteria; kingdom Bacillati; phylum Actinomycetota; class Actinomycetes; order Kitasatosporales; family Streptomycetaceae; genus Kitasatospora; species Kitasatospora sp. NPDC053057. The sequence goes on from NZ_JBITZP010000002.1 coordinate 432,925, forward strand.
GATCGCAACCCCGACGGGCGCGGTCATCGCCCGCCACCGGCTCGCGCCGCCCGGGTCGCTCCGGACCATGGCAGACGGCGCCGAAACGAGCAACCTGGAACGCCCCGCACGCCTGACGCGGCCCCAGGTTCCCCCCTGCCGGGACGGCCGGGGACGCAAGCCACTCTCGCGGCAGGCCTTGGCCGAAGCACAGGCGCTGCGCGCGCTCGGCGGCGGACGCGTAGGGGCAGCGGACGCCGGCCCGGAGTCGGTGGCTGCCCATTGACCGCAGATCGCCGTTCCGCCTGGTGCCGGCCACCGGCCGCAGACCCCGCCCCAACCGACTGACCTCGCCGGAACTCACCGACGGCTCGCCCGAGTCGGCGATCCGTTGAACTGGCGGGCTCGTGGGCGTGTCCTGGCTGACAGGGGTTCGTTGATCCAGGTACCTGCCGATCGCGGGACGACGGTGCACATGTCTAACACCCCCCCGGGCATGTGCACCGTCCGGCGAGGCCGCGCACCGGGCGTGGGTCGGTGGTTTCACCGGAGCCGGTCGGGGAGCACGAGGCACCGGGCGCGCCGGGGTGTGTCGTCCGTCGCCCGGTGCCTCGTGTGTTCGCCGTTCGGGTGTCAGCCCGTCGGTGCGCCGCGGCCACGACGGCGCAGGAGGAGGCAGAGTCCCGCGGCACCGGCCAGCACGGCGGCGCCGGCCGCCGGCAGCTCCCACGATGTCGGGGACGGCTGGACGGCAGAGGCCGACGAGATCGTCGGACCCTGCGTCCCTGATCGTGCTTCGGGCAGGGCCTGGGGCGGCGTTCCGGGGGGCGTTCCGGGCGCTGACCCGGCTGCTGACCCCGTGCCGTCGAACAGCCCGAACCCTCCGGCGAGCCCGTTCCGGTCGTAACCGGATCCGGGGAGCTTGTCCGCGTACCGGCCCGTCACCAGCTTCTGGTAGGCCCCCAGCGGGAGGCTCTGCTTGCCGCCGAGGCCCGTGGTGGCCTCGCTGTTGAGCGGCTCGACGTCGCCGCTCGCGGTGAGCCGGTACCAGGCGTGGATCTGCGGCTCGGTGAAGGTGTGGGCGTCGGCGGTGGTGCGTTCGGCGAGCTTGAGCTCGTTGTCACCGTCCCGGATGCCCGCCAGCCGCCAGCCGCCGCTCTTGTCCGGCGGAGCGAGCAGTACGGCGGCCTGGTGACCGTCGGCCGCGCTCACCCGCGAGGCGAGGTAGGACAGCCTGAGCGCGTTCTGCGGTGTCGGCTGGGCCTTGCCCGCCACGAAGTCCACCGACAGCTCGTACATCGGAACCGGGTCCTTGAGCTGGAACGACGGTGGCGCGGCCACCGCGTTCGGCGTGTTCGGCCGACCGCCCGCACCGCCGCCGTCGGCACCGGTCCCGGCCACGGGCGTGGTCGCCGTCCTCGCGGCGCCGAGGAAGCGGGAGACGGTGTCGTGCGTCTGTCCGGAGCGCAGCACCTGCTGGGCGGCGCCGTAGTCGGGGACATCGTCCCCGCCGTCGGCCCGGGCTGTCGTGGTGGCGGCGCCGACGCTCACGAGTGCGGCGGCGGTGAGGGCAACCGCCTTCAGTGTCCTCATGGTTGGTTGTCTCCTCACGCGTGGATGCCGACCCGCGAGTGGGTCCACTGGAACGAGCCGTTGCTGACGTAGGTGTTGAAGTTCCACCAGGTGTACGTCTGCGTGCTGGGCCACGGATCGCCCACCGCGATCATGTTGCTGGTGCTGTCGTAGCCGTAGATGACGTTCATGTGCCCGCCGCCCGCGGTCCAGCCGATGCGCACCGCGAACGGCCGCCCGTTGGCTATCTCGTTGGTGACCTCGCTGAACGAGGCGTTGCGGCTCAGGTCGTAGCCGCTGTTGCGGAAGCCCATGGCGGACAGGCCGTTGGCCATGTCGTCGAGCGTGGCGGGCCGGTCGTTGCAGTCCAGCCAGCGGCCCTGCTGGGCGAGGCGGCAGAAGTCGTACTGGTTGTACTGGTTGTAACCCCAGTACGTGGCGACCGTCAGGCCGGAGGCGTCCCAGCACCACTCGTCCTGGACCTGCTTCTGCATGGTGATGTCGAGCGCCGTCCAGCTGGTGGGCCGGGTGGAGCTGCAGAGCGGCAGGTTCCCGGTGTCCTCGCTGATGAAGGCGTCGGCGATGTAGTAGGCGCCGGACCAGATCCAGCGGTTGTCGTTCTCGACGGTGTCCCCCGTTGTGCGACAGATCATCGGGATGCGGTCGCCCGGCGCGGCCTGGCCGGAGGCCCGGGCCGAGAGTGAGGGCAGCACACGCTCGTTGACGGTGCTGAAGTTCCCCTGTCCCCCGATGACGGTTCCCTTGACCAGGCCCGCCTGGGCCACGGCACCGATGCCCAGCGCGGCCGCGGCGGCCAGCACGGTGGCGATCGCCGTCACGGCGGCCCGACGCGATTTCCTGCGGTGTCTGCTCATTCGTCAGATCTCACTCCCCGTTAGGTGAAACCGAATGCGGGGGAGTCTGGCAGAGCCACATCAAAACCGGAACGGAGAAGTCCGGGCCGCTTGGCGGCTACGCGCATAGACGGCGAGCATCGAGCATCAACAGGCAGTATCTGAAGGCTACTTGCCGATCAGTGAATCCAGTGGTCTAGTCCACTGTTATCTCATTGTTATCTGCTGCGGGCATATTTCAGACTGTGAAATTTCACAGAGTGAGTGCAATGTTACTGACGATGACGGTTTCAGAAGGGGGGATTCGGGAGTCCGAAGAACGGCTTATGTGGGCCCGGCCGAGCCATCGCGGGAGGGGCTCGGCCGGAGGGCGGAGGGCTCCGGCGCCCTCGGGTTGGACGGACTACGCGGAACGCTCGACCGACGGGGGTTCGGTCGAGCGTTCCGGGGGCCGGGGGTGGCCCGGGGAGGGGAGTCGTCAGGACTCCGTGGTCTGGGCTCCGGCTTGCGCGGCGCGGGTCAGTCGGTGCAGGCCCACGGCGATGCAGGCGGCGAGCGCGGCGCAGATCCCGACGGCGATGAAGCCGTTGCCGACGCCGGTGGTCATCGCCTCCGGGGCGGCCGTGCCGGACTTCAGCTCGCCGTCCACCGAGGCGGCCAGGACGGTGCCGATCACCGCGATGCCGAGGGCGGCACCGCTCTCGTTGAAGGTGTTCAGCAGGCCCGAGCCGACGCCCGACTCCTCCGGGCGGACGTGTGCGGTGCCGATCCCGTACAGCGGGACGAAGCAGGTGGGCAGGCCGGCCCCGATGACGGTCAGCGCGAGGATCGCGACCACGGTGCTGGATGGTCCGGTCACCAAAACGGCGGCACCGGCGATCTGGGTGAGCGCACCGATCAGGTACGTCCCGCCCGGCCCGACCTTGGCGATGAGGTTGGGCACGACCGTGGCGAAGACCAGCGCGGCCAGGCCCATCGGGAGCATCGACAGGCCGGTGGCGAAGGCGCTCATGTCGTGCGCGCCCTGGAAGTAGTTGCTGGCCAGGTAGGAGCTGCCCATCATCACGATCGCGGCGAGCAGCAGGCCCAGGCTGCTGAGCCAGTAGGTCGGGATGCGCAGCAGGTGCAGCGGGAGCAGCGGGTCGGACTTGCCCAGCTCGGTGACGGCGACGATGGCGAGCAGGACCACGGACAGGCCCATGCTGATCCAGGCGGTCGGGGAGGTCATGCCGTCGTGCAGCCGGATCAGACCGAAGGACAGGCAGGCGAGGCCGAGGGTGGCGAGGAAGGCGGTGGGGAGCCGCAGCGGGCGGCGGACGTCGGAGCGCATCGGCGCGAGGCTGCGCAGGCCGATGATTCCGGAGGCGAGGGTGATCGGGATGTTGATCAGGAAGGCCCAGCGCCAGCTGGCGGCCGACACGATCAGCCCGCCGAGGACGGCGCCGAGGATGGCGCCGATCACGCCGAGGCCGCTCCAGGTGGCGAGGGCGGCCTTGCGCTGTTCCTCGTTCTGGTAGACCGTCACCACGATCGACAGTGCGGCGGCGGACAGCACCGCCGCGCCCAGGCCTTGGAGCACGCGGCCGGCGATCAGAAGTTCCTGGTTGCCCGCGGCCCCGCACAGGATGGACGCGACGGCGAACAGGCCCAGGCCGGACAGGAAGGACCGACGGCGTCCGATGACGTCGGCGACCCGGCCGCCGAACAGCAGGAGACTGCCGTACATCAGGACGTAGGCGCTGATCGTCCACTGGAGGGCGGTCTGGTCGGCCGGGAGGTCGCTCCCGATCGAGGGCAGCGCCACGTTCACGACCGTCGAGTCCAGCATCACCATCAGCTGGGCCACGCCGACGGCGGCCATCGGTAGCCAGGAGGCCTTCGGGGGTTGCTGCCCCGACCCCTGGCCGGGCTCTCGGTCATTCTCCTGCTTGGCATCCACGAGTGAGATTGCCTCAGTCATCGTTCGCTCCTTTCCGGGAGACAAGATACATGCGCATGAATCGACATGCCAGCGGATGCGGATCTAGACTGCGGAGCGTGGCGAACACTCCTCTTGCCGACCGCTGGCTGTCCCTGGTGCGTGTCTGCGCGCTGATGAACCAGCGGATCGAGCGCACGCTGTCCGACGAGTTCGATCTCTGCGTGAGCGCCTACGAGATCATGGAGGTGCTCTGGGCGGAGCAGGAATGGATCCGCCCGGGAGAGGTCGCCTCCCGCACCTCACGCAGTCAGCCCCAGGTCTCGCGCCTGGTGACGCAGATGGTCGAGGCGGGGTACGTGGACCGCAAGCCCTCCCCGGGCGACGGTCGCGGCTCCCAGATCCGCCTCACCGCCGAAGGGCGGGAGGTCTTCCAGCGGGCCGCCGCGACCGTCGACGGGCATCTGAAGCAGCTCACCGACGAGCGCCCGGAGGCGCGCGTCTGGCTGACCTGAGCTGCGCCGGGCGGCGTCAGGCGCCGGCCACGCCCGCCAGAACGCGGTCGGCGAGCGGCCGCGCCGCCGGCCGGTCGTGCTCCGGCGTCACCGGCACGTGGCTCCGGCCCTGGCCGAGGAACCCGTTGACCGGCCGCAGGTCGGTCACCACGAAGGATCGCCGGAGCCAGCGGTCCCGGCCGTCGTAGCGCGGCGTGAAGTCGGTGCGCCCGTGCACCGCGCGGCGGTTGTCCAGGATGATCAGCTCGCCCGGCCGCAGCACCAGCCCCTTGAGCGAGTGACGGATGGCCCTCTCCAACAGGTCCAGCGCGGCCTGGGCGCGCGGGGTGGTCGCGGTGGTGGCGTTGAAGTCCACCGTGAGGTCCGGATGTTCGGCGCTGCCGGTGAGGATCGGCATGGCCGGCGTCAGCACGCCGGCCGAGGCGTCCGGCACGAAGGAGGAGCTGAACCGGATCCTGAACTCCGGCTGCCGCAGCACCTCCACCGTGTCCGCGTCCAGCAGCGGCAGGGCGTCGCCAATGCCTCCACTGACCGTGGCCGCCACCTCGTCGTGGTCCGCCCGCAGGCAGATCAGGCTGAGGAAGTGCGGAGGGTTGGGGTGGAAACCGTCCTCGGTGTGCAGCTCCAGCAGGACGGATCCGCTGTTCTCCTGGCGGTGTTCGGCGCCGCGCTTGGGGCACACGTCCTGGACCAGGCGGCCGTTCTTCTCGTCGCTGTAGGAGATCGAGCGGCCCAGCACCGACATGACCATCAGCTGGCTGATGGTCGCCACCGGCACCTCCGACCAGACCGGCTCGTCCTCCGCCCGAGTCGGAGTGGCGGGCAGCTCGCCGACCGGCAGACCGGTGAGCAGCAGGCATCCGGAGGCGTTGCTCCGGTCGCGGAAGGCGATCAGGGCTCTGCGTACCGGGGCCGGCAGGGCGGCCGCAGCCAGCTCGACCGCGTGCAGCAGGCCGGCGTCGTGCAGCGAGTGGCCTCGGAAGTCCAGGGCGACCGTGAGTGCGGCGCGCGCGATCTGTTCCGACTCCTCGGCGGTCAGCGCGATGCCGTCGGTGCGGATGTCGGTGTAGGTGAACTCAACGCTCATGTGCTGTCCTCTCGATCGGCGTGCCGACGACACGCAGGGCCCATTGGCGGCGGGCCCGGTAGACCGGCGCGGGGGCGAAGCCGTTCCAGGCCTGCTCCCGCGGCAGGAAGGCGAGAAAGCGCGCCCCCTCCACGTATCGCTGGACATGGTCGAGAACCCGGCGCCCCGGCGTCATCGCGACGCGGTGCACGTCGACCGCGACGGTGCGGGGCAGCGTCCGCCCGGAGACCAGGACGTTGACCATGTGTACTGACAGTGCGCCGAACTGCGTCGCTGCTTCCGCGAGTTGGGGAACGCTGTAGTCGGCCCTGGCCAGTCCGCGGCGCAGTTCGCGGTACATCTCGCCGGGGATGTGTCCCCGCGGCGCGATCCGGAAGATGACCTCCCAGGTGTCCAGGCGCCGCTCGTCGCCCGGGAGCAGCTGGCCGTCGAAGATCTCCCGGACCACCCGGTAGTCGAAGCACTGGGCGGCGAGCATCCCCGCCATGTCCCAGGCTGTCACCAGTGGCTTGCGCTGTCGGCAGGCCTCCCGGTGCAGGCTGATCTTGGCCGCCAGGCCCGAGGGGGTGGTGACATCCACGCCGTCCACGATGACGTCCGCCTGTTCCACCAGGGTCCGGACGTTGGCCTCGGTGATGCCGTCGGGGACCACCTCGGCGTTGACGTGCGGGTTTATCCCGCGCAGTAGGCGGGCGCCGACCGAGGCCTTGTTCAGGCCGAGGTCGTCCACGGTGGCGTTCTGCCGGTTCAGGTTGTTGAGCTCGTACTGGCCGACGTCGGCCAGTACGAAGTGCCGGTAGCCCATGCGGCCGAGCGGCTGCACGGTGGCTCCGCCGATCGAACCGCAGCCGGCGATCAGCAGGCGGGCGCGACCGATCCGGTCCTGCAGTTCGTCCGGGATCAGGCCCTGGTTGCGCTGGGTCAGGCAGGCGTAGAACTGTGCCTCGTCCAGCTCGCGGGCCTGCGCCGGGTCGTCCACATCGATCATCGCGGTCATGCTCTGGCCTCCAGGAAGTCGACGAGTCGGGTGCGTACCGAGCCCTGGTGGCCGGAGCCGAGCAGCTCCCTCAGGTACTCGAGCGTGGGCCTCAGCGCACCCTCGTCCGTGAGGACGAACGGATACGAGCGTTCCTCCTGGTCCCACATCGGGGCGAACAGGTCGGCAGGGTCCGGCGGGACGGGGGTGGTGTCCAGCAGCGTGCGGGTGGCGAAGCCCAGCAGCCGCAGCTGGTTGACGGCGCCCTCCAGCTTGCCGTCGCCCACGATGGCCGCGTTCGGGTCGCTGTCCAGGACTTCGAGGCAGCCCGCCGCCCAGGCGAGGTAGACCCACCAGGGGACGGTGACCGCGGCCTGCGAGCGCGGCATCGCGAAGTCGCGGACCAGCCGCTTGCCCTCCCACACCACGGCCGAGGAGGTCTCCGGGCCGAGGTGGTCGGCCAGCGAGAGGCCGTAGTCGCGCTCGATCACGTACGGTCGGTGGCCGGGATCGCCCAGTGGGGTGGGGGTGTGGTCGCGGGCGGCGGCCAGGGTGCCGTAGCCGCGCAGCAGACCGGTGGACCGCTCGACGACCAGGGTGTGGAAATCCCGCAGCGCGAAGTCGTCGTAAGGCTCGGTGTGCAGCGCCAGCGCGGCGACCGCGGCCTCGTCGACCCACCCGCGCCGGAGGTACTGCACCAGGCGGAACCGGTAGACCTGCTCCAGCATCCGGGCCGGCAGCTGCGCGCCGGCCACGGTCAGGACCAGCAGCCCCTCGGGGCTCTCCGCGCGGAAGAGCGGATCTCCCGTCAGCACGTCCTCCAGGCCGGGCAATTCGACCTCGGTGCCCTCGCGCAGAAGCCGCGCGCGGTGGCTGTCGGTGAGGGCCGTTGTCATCGGATCTCCGGCACGTCGAACAGCTCACCGGTGATCACCAGGGCGAGCGCCTCGGGCGAGCCCTCGTAGATCCGCGGCCCGTAGGCGTCCCGGAGGACCCGGTCCATGCCGTCGCCGCGCTGGAAGGCCTGGGCGCCGATCAGGGCCATCGCGGCGTCGGCGTTGTCGATGGCGGCGCGGTCGGCGACCAGCTTGGCGACGGCCGGCTCGTAGGCCGGGGTCGGCAGGATGTTGTCGGCCTTGACCACGGCGTCCAGGTAGAGCGCCCGTGAGGCGGAGACCCGCGCGGCCATGTCGGCCAGCTTGCGCGCGGACATCTGGTGCTCGAACAGCATCCGCCCGCCCTGCCGACGGCTCCCGCTCCACGCGACGGCCCGCTCCAGGGCGTGCCGGGCGATGCCGGTGGACACCGATGCACAGGTCACCCGGGTCACGTTGCCGATCGCCACGTTGAGGTCCCACCCGCCGCGCTCGTCGCCGAGGACGTTCTCCTCGGGCACCCGGGCGTCGGTGAAGACCAGCTCGCCCGCCGGCGCGGTCCGGTAGCCGACCTTGTCGTGGATCTCGCCGCGGGCGACACCGTCCTGTTCGAGGTCCGTGACGAAGCAGGTCATGCCGGTCGAGCCGGGCTCGCCTTCGAGGTTCGCCATGACCGTCGCGTAGGTGGCCACGGGGGCGTTGGTGATGTACCGCTTGGTGCCGTTCAGGAGGAACTCGCCGCCGGAGCGCTTCGCGCTGGTCATCTCCTGGGCGTACGGAGCGTTCTGCGGGAGCACGAGGTCGGTGCCGTTGCGCTCCTCGGCCACGGCGTTGCACGCCAGAACCGGGTCGGCGCCGAGGAATTTCGGCAGGTAGCGCTCCTGCAGACGGGTGTCGCCGGAGATCAGGATCGGCGTCTGGAACAGATTGGTCGCACCGAAGATCAGGGCCATGCCGGGGTCGGCGGCGGCCAGCTCCTCCAGGGTGAGCGCGATGGCGATCTGGCTCAGCCCGAGGCCGCCCATCTCCCGCGGGATCGCCATCCGCAGCAGGCCCAACTCGTGGCCGGCACGGACGGTCTCCCAGTCCACCTGGCCCTTCTCGATGGCGTCGCGCTCGGCGGCGCCGGGCGCCACCTGATCCTTGGCGAAGGCCACCACGGTGCGCAGGACGTCAGCCTCGTGGGCGGAGAGCAGCGGGTGGTCGGCGGGGGTGTGCGTGACAGGCATGGGGTGCTCCTTGTCTGGGTGGTGTTCTTCTGGGCGACGGCGCGGCGTTCCGGACGCTCGACGGCCGAGGCGGTCAGCGGCCGAGGCGGTCAGCGGCCGAGGCCGAAGGTCTCCAGGGCCTGGCCGAAGGCGAAGGTCTGCATCACCGGCCCGTGAGAGGAAAGTCGGCGGCCGGTGACCGAGCGCAGGAAGCTGCGGCGGCCGGCGGTGATGTCCAGCAGATCGGACCAGTTGATCCGCAGCACGTGGGTCGGAGCGGCGTCGGTCACCTGACCCTGCGGGTCGAGCGTCACCTCGGCTTCGGGTTCGGCGAGCACGAAGCGGACGGTGGCACCTGCGGTCTGCCACGCGGGAGCTGCTTGGGCAGCCGCGCTGAGGGCCACGACGGTCGTCTCGGATGAAATCGGCATAAGGAACCCCCTGGGAAAGTGGTGTTCGTGGACGGCCCCAGTTATAGGTCACAACCGTGATCCACTTCACCGTGACGACAGCACCTCGGGGGGTTATGGTTACCTTCAAGTAACAGACGGTCCTGGGGGGAACCGAATGATCGACGAATGCTTTGCGCGACTGGTGATGGACCGCATTGGCGAGCGGTGGACGATGCTCGCCTGCCAGCGAATTGCCGCAGGCGCAAGAAGGTTCTGTGATCTCAAATCCGACATGGAGGGCGTTTCGGGCAAGGTACTGTCCGAGACCCTGATGCGTCTTGAGCGGGACGGGTTCATCGAGCGCCGGGTCGTGGGCAGCAGGCCGCCGGCCGTAATCTACGAGCTCACGCCCACGGGGGAGAGCCTGCTGCAGATCGTCCAGGGCATCGTCGCCTGGTCTGAGCGGCACGGGCAGTACATCGAGAAGGCTCGCCAGGCGTACGCCGAGTTGGAATTCGCTGCTGCGGGATGATCGGGCCGGTGCTGCCCGGATCGGGTTGGGGTGGGCTCCTGTCGCTAGAGCCGAATCTGTTTTTTGCAGTGTCCTTATATATTTGACGGGCGGGCTGTGCATGTCGCCCCGATGCTTGCCTCGAACGCGACCTCCGGGGGCCAATCCCGAGTGCGAATGGGTAATTGTCGGCCGACTATTCGCCGGTTTTGTCGCATCTGCGTTGCTGTGCCTGCCAGGACTTCCCCCTCGGGGGGGCGTGTCGTTTTCCCCGACCGGGCGGTCGCCGCGTGCCCGAGGCGAAGACCCGAGCCGTCGACCGGGCCCAGGACCCAGGGAAGCGCGGCGTACCGGCGACTGGGTGGGAGCGCACCGTCGATCCCAGCAGGCCTCGGCGTGGCATTGGGCTCTGCTGGGAATGGCTACGGGCTCGCGGCTCGTGGCACGCCTGCCCGCTCGGTCGGCCCCCGACTCACGACCCGAGTGGAGATCCGATCTCGCGGCTGACGTAAGGCCTGGCCGTGAGCTGCGAAGCCGGGCCGCCGAGTGTCGGATTCCCTTGGGGGCATGACCGACAGCTCAACCGCGGAACGACGATGGCCCGGACCGCAGGTGCGGTCCGGGCCATCAGTTCCTGGCCGGCGATCTGTCCTGCCCGCCGTGGGCCTCGCGCGTGCGCATCTTCGGCCAGGGTGGCAGCGTGGAGGAGGGACCCGGATGCGCGGGGGACAGCCCGGATGCACACAGGGAGCATGCCCTTGAGCAAGGCACAGGACGGACCGGGGGAACACCGGTCCGCCTGGGGGCGGCTGCGGGTGCGCAGTGTCGCCGGACAGGTGTTCCTCTGGCTGCTGGTCGTCGTGGTGCTGCTGGTCGGCGCGGCCCTGACGACGCTCATCCTGCAGGCCCACAGCTTCGCCACGAGTGATGCGGCGCACAGCACGCGCGCTGCGGCCGTCACGTTGTCGCGCTATCCCGGGTTGGCGGCTGCTCTCGACAGCGCCGATCCGACCGCGGTGCTGCAGCCGCTGGCCGTGGACGTGCAGAAGAGTGGCGGCTTCGACTACATCGTGATCTTCGGCACCGACGGGACCCGCTACGCGCAGACCGCCCATCCCGAGCTGATCGGAAAGCACGTCTACGGCGACTACCTGCCAGCCCTGAAGGGGCCGTACACCGTGACCGAGAACATACCGCTGGGACCCGACGTGGACACCACCGTGGCGATCACCAGGCCGGATGGTTCGGTCGCCGGTTTTCTCTCGGTGGGGTACTACATCGAGAACACGGGCGGCGCGGTGAGCCGGCAGCTGCCGGTCCTGTTCGGCGGCGCGGCGGCCGCGCTCGCCGTGGGCACGGGCGGGGCAGTGCTGGTGCGGCGGCGGCTGCGCCGCCAGACGCACGGCCTGGGCCCGGCCGAGATGACGCGGATGTACGAGCACCACGACGCGGTGCTGCACGCGGTACGTGAGGGCGTGCTGATCGCCGGCGGGGACGGGCGGGTGCTGCTGGCGAACGACGAGGCCCGGCGGCTGCTGGAGCTGCCGCCCGAGGTGGAGGGGCGGCCGGTCACCGAGCTCGGGCTCGATCCGGGGCTGGCGGAACTGCTGGCGTCCGGGCGGGCCGCCACCGACGAGGTGTACCCGGCCGAGGACCGGCTGCTCGCCGTGAACAACCGCCCCACGGCGCCGTTCGGCGGCGGGCCCGGTAGCGTCGCGACGATCCGGGACACCACCGAGCTGCGGGCGCTGGCCGGGCAGGCCGAGGCGGCCCGGGCCCGGCTGAAGCTGCTCTACGACGCCGGGCTGCGGGTCGGCACCACCCTGGACGTGGAGCGGACCGCCCAGGAGCTGGTTGACGCGGTGGTGTCGCGCTTCGCGGACTTCGCCACCGTCGAGCTGGCCGAGGCGGTGCTGCGCGGTGACGAGCCGCTCCCCGGCACGGGCATCGCAGGAGGCCCGCGGATCCGCCGGGTGGCGGTCGGCGGCATCCGCGAGGACTGGCCGTTCTACCCGGTGGGCTCGCAGATCAACCCGCTGCCCGGCACACCGGAAGAGACCGCCCTGGGGAGCGGGCACGCCGCGCTGGTGGCCGACCTGCGTCAGGCACACGCCTGGCGGGCACGCGACCCGCAGACCGCCGACCGGATCCTCGCGTACGGGGTCCATTCGCTGATCTCCGCGCCGCTCAAGGCGCGCGGCCTGACCCTGGGCACGGCCACGTTCTGGCGCGCGGGGGAGTCCGAGCCGTTCGGGCCGGAGGACGTCACCTTCGCCGAGGAACTGGTCGCCCGCGCGGCGGTCAGCATCGACAACGCCCGCCGCTACACCCGTGAGCACCGGATGGCCGAGACACTGCAGCGCAGCCTGCTGCCCCGGGGACTGCCCGAGCAGAGCGCCCTGGAGGCGGCCTACCGCTACCTGCCGGCACTGCACAGGGTCGGCGGGGACTGGTTCGACGTCATCCCGCTACCCGGCTTCCGCGTGGCACTGGTCGTCGGCGACGTCGTCGGCCACGGCCTGCACGCCGCCGCCACCATGGGCCGACTGCGCACCGCCGTCCTCAACTTCGCCGCCCTCGACCTGCCCCCGGACGAGCTGCTCGCCCGCCTCGACGAACTGGTCGCCCACCTCGACCAGGGCGAACCCGCCGAAGACGACAAGACGGGGACCGTCACGGGCGCCACCTGCCTGTACGCGATCTACGACCCGGTCTCCGGACACTGCGCCATGGCACGGGCGGGTCACCCCCCGCCCGCCCTGGTACACACCGACGGCAGCGTGGAGTTCGTCGACCTGCCCGCTGGCCTGCCACTCGGCGTGGGCGGCCTGCCCTTCGAAACCACCGAGCTCCAGTTGGCACCCGGCACCGCACTGGTCCTCTACACCGACGGGCTGGTCACGAACCGCGAGCGCGACCTGGAGACCGGACTCGCCGCGCTGCGCCGTTCCCTGGCGGAGGCCCATGCCGACGCATCCGCGGAGGAGACCTGCCGGGCCGTGTTCGACGCGCTGGTCCCGCCATGCCCGAGCGACGACATCGCCCTCCTCGTCGCCCGCACCCGCCTGTTCGAGCCGTCTCAGGTGGCCACCTGGGACGTGCCGTACGAGTTCGCCGCCGTCTCCCGCATCCGCAACGCATGCGGCGACCAGCTGACCGCCTGGGGCCTGGAGGAACTGAGCTTCACCGCCGAGCTGATCCTCAGCGAGCTGATCACCAACGCCCTCCGCTACGGCGCCGAGCCGATCCGCGTCCGCATGCTGTGCGACACCAGCCTGGTCTGCGAGGTCTCCGACGCCAGCAGCACCGCCCCCCACCTGCGCTACGCCGACGCCACGGACGAGGGCGGCCGGGGCCTGTTCCTGGTGGCCCAGCTGGCCGAGCGGTGGGGGACCAGGTACACGGCACGCGGCAAGGTCATCTGGTCCGAGCAACCGCTGACCGCACCCGAGTTCCAGTTCGAGGCGATGCTGCTGTAGAGCCTGCGTGGCGGAGGTGGTCCTGGACGCTGGTGCAGTCGCCGAGCCGGGCGAGGATCACGTCGGCCTCGTGAGCCCTCCTAGCGCCGCCGACCAGCCGCTGACCACCCCCGGCCGCGGCACACCTCTCCCGTATTGGAGGCGTGGGCGAGGCGGCGCTGTGGGAGTTCGCTTCCTGATCAGGCGACGCGGGGAGGGCGGTGGCGCCGGGTGATCACCAGGATGGCCATGTCGTCGTTGCGTTTGCCCTCGGTCCAGTGGCCGACGTCTTCGGTGAGGGCATCCACTACCGCATCTGGGTCACTGAACTGCCTGCGCATGCGCTCTGAGGCGAGTGGATCGTAGAAGGCCCCCCCGCTTGTCCCGCGCCTCGGTGACACCGTCGGTCACCAGCAGGTGCGGTTCGAGACGTCGTGGACCGAAACTGGGACCACGGGCCTTCGTGAAGGCGGAGGATACGAGATTCGAACTCGTGAGGGGTTGCCCCCAACACGCTTTCCAAATGTTCGTCCGGCTGTCCGTGAGCGGCCGCAGGTGTCCTGACCTGGGGTGGAGTGACCCGTCGGCCGATCTCTGAACGGTGCTGGACGGGGGTGAATGCAACCAGAACTGCAACCAGGGTCGGCTGTGCTCTGCGGCGGCCTGGGGTCGTAACCGGGGGCGTAACGGGCTGCCGTCGGGCGTAATGGAAGGACCGGTCCGGTGAACCGCACCGGGGTGTCGGGGTTGATCGCGCCCGCGCCGGTGGCACGGAACAGGGAGGAGGCGGCGGTGAGCAGGGACAGCGAGCGCCGACTGGGCCGGGCGGAGGGATCCGGCGAACACCTGCTGGGCGCGCTGCTCGATCAGGCCCATGAGCTGCCGCCCCGGCTCATCGGTCCGTTGGTCGCCGAAGCAGTGACGAGGATCCGCGGTCGAGAGCCGGCCCTCCTGCTGCAGGACTACGGCCAGCTGGCGCTGGTGCCGCTGCCCGGCTGGGGGCTGGCTGCTGGGGAGCCGGTTCCGATCGACGGCTCGCCCGCGGGTGAGGCCTTTCTGCGTAGTGTCCCCGTCGAGGTGCCGCTGGCCGACGGGGTGCGGGTGTACCTGCCGTTACCGGACGGTGGCGACGAGGTCGGGGTGCTGGCCCTCACGCTGGATGGCGTCGATGACGACGACCGGCGGCTCCTTCGCCGGTTCGCCGGCATGGTCGCGGACCTGCTGGTCACCAAGACCGGCTACACCGATCGGATCTTCCAGGCCCGGCGCCTGGAACCGATGAGCGTCGCCGCGGAGATCCAGTGGTCGCTGCTGCCGCCGCTGTCGATGACCGTCCCGCAGGTCGCGGTGGCAGGCATCCTCGAACCCGCCTACCAGGTGGCCGGCGACAGCTTCGACTACGCGCTCAACGACGATCTCCTGCACGTGGCCACGATCGACGCCATGGGCCACGGACTGGATGCCGCCACCATGGCGACCGTCGCCATCGGCGCGTACCGGCACGCCCGGCGCGCGGACATCGGGCTGGCCGAGATCTACGCGTTCATGGACCGGGCCATCGCCGAGCAGTTCGGCCCCGACCACTTCGTCACCGCGCAGATGATGCGCTTGGATACCGCGACCGGCCACCTGCAGTGGGTCAACGCCGGGCACCCTACGCCGTTGCTGATCCGCGACCACGTCGTCGTCGAGCGGCTGGAGAGCGCAACCACCCTGCCGGTGGGGTTCGGCGGTGAGGAGCCAGTGATCAGCGAGCGGACGCTGCGGCACGGCGACCGGGTCCTGTGCTTCACCGACGGCCTGGTCGAGGAGCGCGAGGCCGGCGGCGAGCAGTTCGGGGAGGAACAGCTCATCGACTCGGTCAACCGCGTCGAACGCTCGCAGGACGGGGTGCGGGCCGTGGTGCGCGCGCTCTCCCACGCCCTGAAGGAGAAGCGGGGCGGGCGCACGAGTGACGACGCCACCCTGTTCCTGATCGAGTGGCGCTGAGACGCCGACCGCAGCCGGACCGGTCCGGGAGAGGCACGGAGTACCGTGGGAATGCCGGGGTGGCCGGTGCCGCCGCCGACGGCGGCGAGTCGCCCGGCGTCAGCGGGTCGGCCCTGCGTCCGCGGATAGGTGGCGAGCCATGTCGGACGAGACCGGTGCTTCCCACCCGGGGCTGCTGCCCGACCGCTTCCGGCAGGCGGCGAAGCCGGGGACGGTCGTGTTGCGCCTGGAGACCACACAGTCGCGTGAGGGTGCGCTCGACGGCGCATGGTGGCCGCACTCGCGCAACATCGGCGCCGAACTTCCTGGCCTGGTACATGCGTTGACCGAGCACCTCGGCCCGATCGCGAGTGTCGGACTGGACACGGACGCCTGGGACGACGTCCCGGCGCGGCTGGTGGTCGACGGCCGGTCGGTGCATATCGACCAGTACCCGGTCAGCGACGACACAGTGATCATCACCCGTGGCGACCGGGACCACTTCAGCCTGCTCGTCGTCCCCCCACAGGCGAGCCAGGCCGCGGCGCTGGCCGCGATGGCACGCGCGATCGAGGCCGGCGGAACCGACTCGGCGCAGCAGATCCTCGTTGCCACCGGCATCGGCTCCGAGCCACCGGCGGATGCGACCTGATAGGACCAGCACTGCGGGCTTGGCTCCTCGGGCAGCCAGGAAGGCGGGACACAGAGATGTCCGTTTACGTGAAACTCTCGACCGAGGCCCGGGCACCGGCGGAGCCGTCGAAGGGGCCGTTGGACCTGCAGTACGAGGACGGCGCGGACGGTGTCGCCTTCGAGTATGACCTGCATCCGAGCGGCGCGCTGCGCGTTCTGCGGGTCTTCGAGGACACCCCACACCGGATCGAGGCGTGCTTCAGCGCCGGGGCGTGGCTCCAGGTGGCGGGTACCTACCTGCGAAGCGGCTCCGAGTACTGACGGAGTACTGACGGCGATCCGCTCCGGACGAACCACAGGAACGCACTCGGCGGCGGTGACCCGGTTGGTCAGCGGCGCGTGGACCGGCCTTCCTGCCGGAACCGCGCGATCGCCGTGGTGGTCAAGAAGAAGGCCAGTGCCGAATTCAGCCTCCTTCAACTTGTTCGGGGCCGCCACGGGCAGAGCTGCGGTGGGTGGGGTCCGTACCACCGCGAATGGGCAAGTACGACGGCCCGCCCCAGCGGGCGGAGGCCCAGGCCGAGGCCGACCGGTCAGGTGCCGGCCAGGAGTCGGCCCGGAGCCGGGCGAGACCTGCTCGGCGCTCGGCCTCCCGAGCTCCGTCGGCGGGGGCGACGGCCAGCGGCATGAAGTCGGAACGGGCCTCCGGCTGTGCCTCACGGGCCCCCGCCCTGGCAGCGAGCAGCTCGCTCGCGCTTCTGGTGTTCGCGGGATCTGCGGCCTCGGTCATCAGCCGGGCCGCATCGACTGAATTCGTCCGCGGCGGGACGACCAGCAGGTTCAGCCGGCGCGGGATGTACGAGCAGACCATGATCATGTGCTTGTCCTGCTCGATGCTGAACCAGCCGGCGCGGACGGTGTGGCCCGCGACGGGGATGCGCCGGGGGATGAGCGGCCACTGCGCGGGGTTCACGGTGATCCGGGTGACCCGGCCCCAACGCTCGTCGAGCTCGGCGGTCAGGGAGGGGAGTTCGACAAGAAGGTCACGCGACCGGGGCCACCAGGCTCCGTCCAGTCGGCCGGCCCGCACGCCGTCGGGCGCCATGGACAGCCGCAAGGGGGATTCCGGAATGACGGGCGTCGTCGCACGGTCGAGGATCGCAGTCATGATCAAGAACCTGTCTCCGAGCCCGGCTCTGGCCTGGGTCCGGGATAGCCGTTCGCCGGAGACGACGCCAGTGTCCGGTGCCGGCATGCGAAGTGCCTTCGGTGATGTCCAGGCTACTCTTGGTCCGGCCTGGACCTGACATGGCCGCGACGGCTGGTTCTATCGTTCGCGAGAGCCCCTGGCCGGTTGAGACTTGGTGGCGTAACTGGGCGATCTGGGAGCCATCGGCGCAGTTGGGGCTGTTCGCGCCGGGCGCTACCCACCCGGACGGTGTTGGTGGGCCCTTCCAATAGGCGGAACGGAAAAGTCCGAGACCATACCTCGGTCTCGGTCGGCTCGGTAAGGCTGCTACTGACCTCGGCGCTTCAAGGTGATTGGCCTGTTTGTGTAGCTGACTGACGGTCATCTGCGCGCTATGCCGTTGGTATGCGTTATGCGGATGGG
>NZ_JBITZP010000003.1:0-60265 GCF_044546945.1 Kitasatospora sp. NPDC053057
GCAGTACCGCTCCGACATCCTCGACGGCTTCCTCTCCGGCACCGGCCTCTCCCTCGACCTCCCACCGCCATCACCTTGAAGCGCCGAGGTCAGTAACGCCCAGATCCGCAGGCAGGGGCCAAGCACAGTGCGGGTGTCGAGGATTGGACGTCGGGCGCGGATTCCGGAATCTGCAACCACGAGACGACGAAGGCCCCGACCGGAACCCGGTCGGGGCTTCGTTTGCCCTGGCGGGCAGAGGCGGAGGATACGAGATTCGAACTCGTGAGGGGTTGCCCCCAACACGCTTTCCAAATGTTCGTCCGGACGTTCGGGGCTGACTGCATACGTTCTGACCTGTGGTGGAGCGACTCGCTCCCTGGGCTTTGTACGGAGCCGGACGGGGGTGAACGCAACCAGAACTGCAGCCGCGCCGAGTGTCGACGACCGCTGGTCAGCGGGCCGGCGTGGCTTCGCGGTCCAGGGTGCGCTTGATCACGTGAATCCCCTGGTCGACCATCTGGGCGATGGGCTCACCCAGGCTGTTCGGCGTCACGTCGGTGATCCAGATGAATCGGCTGCGGTTCTCGGTGTCGCCGAAGACCTGCATGGAAGCGTGGTGGTGCGTGGGCTTCAATGAGCCGCCGACCACCGCGTAGGCGATGCGCCGGACTTCGTCGTCGATGTCGACGATGAGCTCGCGCACCACGGCGCCGTCCGCGAAGGTCACGATTCTCACCTCGCCCTCGACACGGGTGTCGGTGACGAAACCCGGCGCGAGGCGTTTGTGGACCTGACCGAAGTCGCGCAGCACGGCCCAGATGTTCTCAGGGGCGTTGTTGATCAGGAATTCCCGGTGGATGGATGCCATGGGGCGGTCTCCTCTCTACGTGCTCAGGCGGCGGTGGTGAGGCAGAAGGGATGGCCCTCGGGATCCGTGAGCACGATCCACTTGCCTTCGCCCGGCTGGTCTTCGGGCTTGGACGCCCCGAGGGCAAGCAGTTCGTCGGCCGCGGCGTCCAGGTCGGCGACGGTGAAATCGAGGTGCATGTGCTTGGCGGGATTCGGCCATCCCGGGGCCTGGTAGCCGTCGATGTGCACGAAGGCGATCTGTACCGCGGTGCCGGCGCCCAGGGAGGCGAAGTCGTGGTCGTTGTAGGTGATCTCCCACCTGGTGGCCTTCTGGTAGAAGGCGGCGAGTGCCGCCGGGTCGGCGCAGTCGATCACGATCGTGCTGAGTTGTACGAGAGCAGACATGCCGATGGCTCCTGAGCTTCAGTGCTGAGCGGAGTGTTAGGGGCTGAGCGTGTCGAGAGCACGGCCAGCCGGACTCCGCCAGTCTGCTGGTGGCGACAGGTCCTCGTCTTGAACATCCTTGCGCCCCGTTGTCAGCGCCTCCGCGTAGCGTCTGAAGGGTGCTCACGAGCGTTCCTGTCGCGACCCGTCCCGACTTCAGCATCAGCGCCGTTGCCTGCCGCTCCGACCACACCCGCTGGTCGGCAGCGGAGGTACGCGACGACTACCGCGTGGTGCTGGTGCGCCGTGGCCGGTTTCGCCGGAGGGCCGCCGGTGTCCTCTCGGACGTCGACGCCACCTTGGCCTATGTAGGGGTACCCGGCGAGGAGGAGCACTTCGCCCACCCCGCTGGCGGCGACGTCTGCACGGCGATCAGCGTGACGCCGGAATTGTGGCGATCCATGGCCGGGGATGCGGCCCTGCTCGCACAGACGATCTATGTGGACCCCCACCTCGATCTGGCGCACCGACGGATCTTCGCGGCCGCACACGCGGGAGACGTTGACTTCGCGCTCTCCGAGGAACTGCTGGCCCTGCTGTCGGGCGCGATCGGTCGCACGGCGACCGGATCGACCCCGATCGGTGGAGACTCTTTCGGACCCGACCGGAGCCTCGTCGCAGCCGCCTGCGAGGCAATCGCCGAAGGGCACCCCGCCTCGAACACCCTCTTCTCGCTCGCCGACCTGCTCGGCGTCTCCCCTTACCGCCTCAGCCGGGCCTTCCCACGTGAGCTCGGGGTGTCGGTGACCCGCTACCGCCATCGCGTCCGCATCGGCCGAGCCCTTGACCGCCTGGAGGCCGGCGAAGAGAGCCTCAGCGTCCTCGCCGCCGACCTCGGTTACGCCGACCAGGCCCATCTCACCAGGACCATGCGCCAGCACCTCGGTCGCACGCCGACAGCACTGCGACGCCTCCTTGCCCCTGCGTACTGACCCCACGCCACTCGTCGCCCGCGTCGGTACTGAGACCAAAACTGAGACCACGGCATGACGAAGGCCCCGACCGGAAACCGGTCGGGGCCTTCAACTGCCCTACTGGGCAAGGCGGAGGATACGAGATTCGAACTCGTGAGGGGTTGCCCCCAACACGCTTTCCAACTGTCCGTCCGGACGTTCGGGGCTGGCTGCATACGTTCTGACCTGTGGCGGAGCGACTCGCTCCCTGGGCTTTGTACGGAGCCGGACGGGGGTGAACGCAACCAAAACTGCAACCGGAGTATGTGCGCAGCGGGATCATGGACGTGACGATTCGGACGGTGCCGGACGGCAGCGGATGAGACTGCGGGAGCCTCCCTCAACCGCTGGTCAGCTCCGCACGGAGGGCTCGAACCGGCGACCTTCCGTTCTTCAGGCCGCTCCAGAGGGCCCGCTATCTGAGCGACGCGCAGGTGCGTCCGCCGTAGGAGGGTGAGAAGGTCCGTCGTAGTCCGCCGGGGTTGTCGTAAAGGTTGTCGTACGACAACCCCGGTCGGATCGCATGAACTCGACTTCGGAACCGTGAACCACATTCAGCTCTGCTGCGGCCAGCGGTTGCGGCTCTGAAAGTACTCGAGAGCCGCGGGTTCCTCCGTGAACTCAAGCAAGCCGCCCACCCTGTCTGCCAATAGTGATCGGACCTCGGATGGTGTGGTGAAGAAGAACTCGCGTCGCGCGTTGACGAAGTTGACGCGTCGATCGGCGAATGCCCGATGGAGTTCGGACTCCAACGCCACAGCGTCCTCGGAGAAGAACAGGGCATGGACGTCGTACCGGAACGGCACGGAAGCGTCGCCGAGTTCCCGGACGCGGTCCATCGGATCGAGGCGACGGGTCATGCCGATCTTGACGACGTTCGGACCGAAGGCGCCGATGTTGGAGATGACGTATACGTAGCCAGCGCGGATGTTCGCGATGCGGTAGTCGTTGGCCGCGATGGCATTTTCGATGTCAGCAAGGCGGCTGGAGAGTTCGGTGGCAGCGGTGTCGTCGCCCTTGGCGCGGAGGGACGCAAGGACGCTTATGTAGTGCGCTCGTTCCTTCTCGAGCCGCTCCTTCTCGGCAGCCAACTCACGTTCAGCCTGGCGCTGTTCGCGAAGAAGCTGGCGCTCCTGGCGGGCGTGTTCGCGCTCTTCCTGCACCTTCATCTGGAAGTCAGCAGTCAGCTCGAGTTCAGTGACTCGCAGAGCGTGATACTCGGGATTGATCCGCATCTCCATGAGTGCCCCGAGCTTCTCGATCGCCGTGACCGCCGACTCCAGCCGCCTCTGTGCGGTGCGTACGTTCCCTGACCTCAACGAGCGCACGCAGTTGTCGGCCTCGGCGTTGTAGGCCCGCAGCATCAGCCTGGACAGATCGCCGACAAGTTTCCGTCCTCGGGCTAGAGATCCCTCGAAGGTGAACATGTCGGCGGCGAGGATCGCGCGGCTGCTCTTGATGACGTCGTCGATCTGGCCTTCGAGACTGCGCAGCCGGTCCTTGTAGGCCGCCGCGCTCTCCAGAGGATGGCGGTAGCGGTAGATGCCAACGTCCTGCAAGGCGCGCTGGTCGCTGAGATCGATCACGTCGGTGCCACTTTGTGTGGCGGCGAGCGCCGCTTCGAGATCGGCGATTCGGGCCAACAACGGCGCGGGGTCGACTCCACGGAACGGTGGCGGAGTCGGCGGGTTGGCAGATGTCTGGTCTGGCCTAGTCACCAACGACCCCTGTGTGCCGGGACCGGGGAAGTCTCGGTAGTTGGCGCGGTCGTGGACCCGTCAACGTCGCTGTGCGATTTGGACTCGCCGTCGGGCACGAAGAGCTGCCAGCCAGGTGGTGGGGTCGGCCAGGCCGGGTCGGGCTTCCATCCTGGCGGGGGAGTCCAGCCTTCGGGCGGTGTAGGCCACCCTGGCGGTGGGTTGAATCGCATTGTCACTGTCCTCGAACGCGGATGCCGCGACTGGTGTTTGCCGGGACTAGGTCGAATGGCGACTTCGACATTGCAGCACCAAGGTGCTGCAATGTGGCCTGGGGCACCACTTTGGCCAGATCGAAGGTGTTGAAGGTCGCGCGGTCCGCAGCGACGATGACAAGAGGAACGGTGGTTGGGCGGCCAGTGGCGGGGTCGATTGTATCGACGCCGACCGTCAGCGCGATCGAGTGGACTTTGCCGGCGCGGTCGGCCTCGAAGACTTCATGCAGACTGCGAACTGCGACCTGCCAGACAGCATTCGCGTACCGCTCCTTTTTTTCGCGAATTGGCAGGTCGGTTGAGGCAATCTCATCCCTCGCCTTCACGTATCGGTACCCCTTCACTGAGGGTATGCTTGAGGGCTCTGGAACGCTGACTGCAAGCGCGAGTTCGCGGGATGCGAGATTGAACGCGTGATCGTGCTCGACCGGGAATACCTCGGGGTAGATCGAGTTGGAAAGGACGATGCCGACGTACTCCTGGATGGCGGACTCGACATCAAAGGCAAGGTCGTTGATGAGCTTGCTGACCTTGGCGTTGTGAGCCGACGCCTCAGCCTCGCGCTTTTCGCATTCCTGCTTGTATTTCTCCTCGGCAGCAGATAGTTCCGCCACACGTTTGGCTTCCAATTTCTCGCGGTGGGCCATTTCCTTGAGGTAGCTGTTGTGGGCAGCATTCCTGGTGCGCTCCCAGTAGCCATGCGCGTTTTCAAAGGCGGCCCGGGCTTCCTCGATGGCCTGTTGGTGCCGTTTTTTGCCGCCAAGCATGGCTGAGAGTCCGCTGGGTGCAGGCGGCTCCTGATACACGGGCTCAGGCTCGTAGTGCGGCTCTGTAACCTTGGGCGCAGGGACAACCAGGCCGCGAGGATTGAACGGAGGATGCTCGACCTTCGAGATCTTCAATGATTCGAGATCGACAAAGTCGTCTATGCCCAGGGTCCACGCGAGCAGACTGTCGATGTCGGCAAGATCGCTGGCCAGATCGGTGTTCATGGACTCGACTTCGGCGAGCCTGGACTCCACATGGAGTCGCGCAGCCTCGCGCTCCGCGGCCTTCTTCTCAGCAGCAGAGGCTCTTGCCGCCACCACCTGCGCGCGTTCGTATGCCCTCATGGCTTGTTCGGCTTGGCGCTGCGCTGCAAGATGAGCACGATGGGCGGCTGCCTGCTGCTGGCGTCGGCGCTTCTCCGCCTGCTGCGCCTGGAAGTTCATCTCCGCAAAGAAGCCGCGACGTTTGCCCATGACATCCCCTACAAGACCCGGTACCGAGGATCAAACCTTGCGAGTTTCACCGTAGCGATGATCACTGTCGCCGGCGGGGTTAACCCAGGATTGAGGGCGGAGGTCGCCGCAGGTCCCGCGTAGGTAGCAGGACGATGACGGCGGCGCGGGGGATACCGATCCGTGGGGCGGCGAGGCCCATGCCCATGGCGAAGGAGTGGACGGCCGATCCGGTCGACGGCAGTGAACAGTTCGTCGACCACGGTCTGGGCGGCGGTGGCCTCGGTCGGCAGGTCGAACGGCTCGGCCGGGTGATTGAGGCTGGGGGTGCCCTGTTCGACCACGCCGAGGGACTGCATCTGCTGGCTGGGAAGCACTTTGATCACCTGTTTCCGTGGTCTGCGTCTGGCTTGGGGCGGCCAGAGCGAGCGTGGAGAAGCAGGACCGCGATGGCCCGGGCGAAGTGCTGGGCCCCGTTAGGCGCGGCGACTTACGCGAAGCCAAGCGGACCTCTGATCCACGCTACTGGCGGTGCCCTGCTGCCTTCCCCGTTTCGTCTCTGCGCATGGCGGTCATCGCCAACTCGGCGAGGCGCGGGAGGAATTTCACGTCGAGCTGTTCGACCGGGTGCAGGAGACCCCGGTCGCAGGTCTCGGCGACCCACACCGCGCAGTCGGCTCGCGGGTAGGCGGGGTTGATGCCGACCTCTCCCTTCGGGACCGTCCCGTTGAACGGGGCGGGGACGCCCTCGGTGTTCCAATAGGCCCACGCCTCCATGGCCTTGGCCTGCTCGAAGGCGAGGTAGAGCTGCGGGTAGCGGTCGATGACCCGTAGGTCTCGAAAGACGAGCTGTCCCAGCAACCCCGGTGCCGCTTTGGTGAGAGTGTCGAAGTCCGGGTGGTGGAAGGTGAAGGAGGCTGCGTCCTGGTCGGGGGCAAGCGCCACGGTGGCGAACAGATGCGACAGGCGCCTCCTCGTGTACTGGGCGACTCCGGCGGTGAGGTCGGTTTCGATCTGGCCGACGAGGTTGAGGAGGCGGCCGTGTCCCGGGTTGAAGCGGGACAGGTCGAAGAGCTTGTCCATGCCTTGGACGGCGGAGAAGGCGAGCTGTTTGTAGAGGCGGTTGTTCATCTCGCCGAGCTGTGCGTACGCCTTGGTCTCGCGACTGGTGGAGTGGAGCATCAGGTACTCGGACAGTACCTCGAAGTAGAGGTAGCCGAGGAACGGGAAGGCTGGCACGGTGGCGGCGAGTTGGTCGATGAAGTCGGCGTCCGGCGTTGGTGTTCCGGTGGCGGTGTCGAGGAAGGGTGCCGCGGCCTGGACGCGTTGCAGGGCGGTGCGGCGGAGCTTGGCGTCTTCGTGCTCGGTGAGGAAGCTGCGGTGGGTGAGGTAGGTCCGCAGGTGGATGGCGCCGAGGCGGAGGTAGTCGATGCCCTTGGGCGGGACCGGGGCGTCGGGGGTGATCTCGAAGACGAGGGTGCTGGTGTGTTTCTTGGTCTCCAGGAGGTAGGAGCCGAGGTTGTGGGGGCGTAGGCCGACAGGCTCCGGTGTGAGGGGTGCGCAGTAGAGGGCGGCGACGAGGCAGCCGGTGGAGGCGTAGAGGTGGCCGCTGGCGCGGATGGCGTCGAGGGCGACGGTGGTGTGCATCAGGTGGATGGGACGGCCGGAGGCGAGGGTCTCGGTCATGGCGTTGCCGCGCAGGAGCCAGCCGTTGGGGGTCTCGTGTTCGAGGTGGGATCGCCAGTCGGCTTCGGTCTCGGTGAGGCCAGCGGGCTCAGGGCGGGTGGGGTCGGTGGTGTAGTCGGTGTGGGCGTTGTCCCACTCGGCGTGCATGAGATGGCCTCCTACTGCGCGGGGTCGAGGATCTGGCGGGCGTGGATGAGTGCACCGTGGTTGCTGGCGCCGTCGAGGCGAGCCTGTTCGCTGCGGACCACGAGGCCGTGGGCGGCGGCGTGGAGCCAGTCGGGCGGCACGAGCCGCAGGTGGGACGGGTCAGGCCACCAGCGGGCGAGGGGAAGCCGGTAACGGTCCAGGCAGTCGGCGGCCTTGAGTAGGTCGATCAGGTGCGGTGCTCGCTGGTAGAGGTGGTTCTGCTGCGGGGTGAAGCGCTCGTACGGCACGTCGTGGAGGCTGATGGCGGTGGAGGCGTGCGCGAGGACGTCCTGCGGCAGCTCCCGGCCGACCAGGCCGGTGACGGCGGCGTGGTTGCGGGTGAACCAGGCCGCTGCCCGTCGGCCGTGGCCGGGGTCGTCCCGGTCGTTGTGGCGCTGGCAGTCGTGGACGGCTGCGGCGGCGCACAGCGCGGCTCTGTGGTCGCGGTCGAGTCCGTACTCCTGGGCCAGGATCGACGAGAGCAGCGAGACTCGGGCGTTGTGACGAACGCCGTGGATGGAGTCGGCGCACCGGGGCTCCGTGAACCAGGTGACGTCCGGTACCAGCATGAGCGGCGGGTGTGGCAGGGTGGGCGGCACGGCGGAGACCTCGGGCCGCATCCCGGCGATCCAGTTCAGCGTGGGCCGGTCCATGACCTGGTGGTCCGGAAGCATCCGCCTCTCGGCGAGTTCTCTGAGTGACGCGGCGTCCGAGCTGTGCGTTCGTTGGGCCATGTCTGTTTCCTCGAAGGGATGGGTTCGGTGGGCATCAAGCTGGGCGTGGCGGTGCTGACCATGGGCACGCGGCCGAAGGAACTGGCCGAGCTGCTGGCCTCGGTGGAGATGCAAACCGTCCCGGCCGCGAAGGTCGTGGTGGTTGCCCAGGGCTGCCCGCTGCCGGAGCTCCCGGCGTGGGTGGAGGGCGTCGAGCTGGCCGAGAACCTTGGGGTGACCGGCGGCCGGAACGTGGCGCTGGAGCACCTGCGCGACGTGGACGTGGTGATCGACCTGGACGACGACGGCCTGCTGGTCGCCGACGACGTGTTCGCGAGGATCGAGGCCCTGTACGAGGCCGACCCCCGGCTGGGCATCGTCTCCTTCCGGATCGCCGACGAGACCGGGCTGACCCAGCGCCGCCACGTTCCCCGGCTGCGGGCCGGCGATCCTATGCGCGGTGGCGAGGTGACCAGCTTCCTCGGCGGCGGCCATGGGCTGTCGACGAGGATGTTGCAGCAGGTCGGGGACTGGCCGGACGCGTTCTTCTTCGCGCACGAGGAGACCGACATGGCCTGGCGGGCGCTCGACGCTGGCTGGAGGGTGCTGTACGCCCCGGAACTGCTGCTGCAGCACCCGCGGACCAGCCCGACCCGGCATTCGTTCTTCTACCGGGTGAACGCCCGCAACCGCGTGTACCTCGCGCGCCGGCACCTGCCCGCCGTGCTGGTGCCGGTCTACCTCGGCGTGTGGGTGGTGCTCACCGTCGCCCGCACCCGGAACGCGGCTGGGTTGAAGGCGTGGTTCTCGGGCTTCGCCGAGGGCTGGCGCACACCGTGCGGTCGGCGCAAGCCGATGCGCTGGCGCACGGTGTGGACCATGACCCGGCTCGGCCGGCCCCCGATCATCTAGGCCGCAGCCGCCCGACGCATCCACTCCGGGATCGCGCCGGGGTTCGCCCGCAGCCAGGCCACGTAGCGGGCGACGCCCTCCTCGATGCTGGTGGTCGGCCGCCAGCCCAGCAGCTCCTCCATCCGCTCGACGGAGGCGTACCCGCCCTCGGGGTCGCCGGGCGGCATCGGTGTCTCAATGAGCTGCGTGTCGGGGTAGTGGGCGCGGACCAGTTCGGCGACCTGCCGGATCGACGTGCCGGTGCCCGTACCGATGTTCACGGTCTCGTTGTGCGCGCGGGGCGAGGTCAGCGCGTGCAGGGTGCCAGTGGCGATGTCGTCGACGTGGACCAAGTCACGGACCTGGTGGCCGCCGCCGTTGAGCTGCAGTGGCAGGCCGAGCGCGGCCCGCATGGCGAACCAGGCGACCACCCAGGAGTGGCTGTTCTCCTTCACGATCTGAGGGTCGCCGTAGACCGAGAAGTACCGCACGATCGCATAGGAGCGGTCGGCCTCCCCGAGCATGGCGGCGGTCTGGTACTCGCCCCAGACCTTGCTGTTCCCGTACACCGACACCGGCGCGACTGCCGCGTCCTCGACGAACCGAGGGCTGCCGTTGCCGTAGACGCTGGCCGAGGAGACGAACACCATGCGCTGCACCCGCGTGGAGGCGGCGACGGCGTCGAGGACGTGCTGGGTGCCGATGATGTTGGAGTTGATGGCGTCCAGCGGCCGGCGCGTGCAGGCGGCGACGTCGGCCAGCGCGGCGGCGTGGATCACGTAGTCGCATTCGGTGATCACTCGGTTCATCAGACCCGGTTCGGCGATGTCGCCGACGATGAAGTCCGGGTTGAAGGTGTCGATGCCGAAGCGCTCGCGGTACACCTCGGGCGGATAGGCGTCGAGCTTGCACACCGAGATGGCGCGTGCGCCGAGTCGGCGGAGCTGGGCCGTGATGCGGCTGCCGATCAGGCCGCCGGCCCCGGTGATCAGGACGGTCTTCCCGGAGAGCTGTTCCAGGGACATGAGGTTCTCCTCCAACGGTGAGTAGTGGTTGGCTGGTTGCGACTTATGCGGATCAGCCGGTGCGATGCTGCGGGCAGGCGCAGTCGGGCCAGACCTCGATCCGGGCGACGTACTCGTCGGGGCCCGGGTTGGCGGCGATCACGCCGGAGTCGTCGTAGCGGGTACCGTCCTGCGCGATCCTGAACGTGCGGATGGTCAGACCCGGGCGACGGCTGGCACGAGTAGCGCGGCCCTCTTCAGCAGTTGCGCTCGCCTTGCTATCCGCCGGGGACCGCGCTTCGGGGGCATGTCCGGTCATGGCGTTGTCCATCGGATCCCTCCCATTGCCGGCCACGGGCCGGTGCGCCCGTGGTGCTGGACGGGGTGATCGGCAGGTGCTGCAAACCGCCCCGATCTCACTCTTCGCTGTCAGTTGTGCGCGGATTGCGAAGTGCCGTCAGCATGGCGGCGGGCGGCCACGCATCGATACGACGTCGCTGCCGTCATGGCCGCGTCGTCGCCTGGCGCTGGTTGGCGTGGTCGACGACGTGGTGCGTCATGACCACCGTCATGGCTGCCGTCATCTGGCCCGAGAGCCCTCCGAACGGGTTTCCTGCGGACCGGCCACGGCTATCGTCAGAGCAGACGAACGGGGACGGAGAGGATCCGCAGTGGCCGAAACTCCCACGCTCTTAAGGGTCTTGACGCTACAGCGCCACTGGCAGGTCTACGAGACCTTCCGCCTCCGGTTCGAGGCGACGGCGAACTCGGCCGCCGAGCAGGAAAACGACCCCCGTCTCCGGGGCCTGTCGGTCTCCAAACGGCAGTTCGAGCGCTGGTACGGCGGCGCGGTGAAGACCCGCCCCTACCCGGACCAGTGCCGGGTGCTGGAGGCGATGTTCGGGGTCAGCGTCGACGTGCTCCTCGCGCCCGCACCGGCCCCGTCCCTGCCAGCGCCTGCGGTCGCCGGCTCGTTCGTCATCCCGCCGCCACGGCCGGTCCCTGTCCTACTCCCATCCGAGCAGGCAGCGGCGCTGCCTGCCGGCGGTCCGTTCAGCAGCGAGACCCGCTTCGACGCGGGCACCACGGAATTGGAAAGGCAGGTCACGATGGCGGCTCGTCGTGCACTTCGGTTCTCCGCGATGGCGGAGGGCAGCAGCATCGGCCCGGAGACCCTGGGACAGATCCACGACGAGGTGCGGCGACTGACCGTCGCCTACCCCAGGCTGGCGCTGCCGACCCTGCTCGGCGACCTGGTCGAGGTCCAGGACCTCACCTTCCGGCTGCTGGAACACGGCCGGGTCAAGCCGCTGCAGGCCCGCGACCTGTACCTGCTCGCCGGGATCACCTCCGGCATGCTCGCCAAGGCCAGCCACGACCTGGGCAACCCGAGCGCCGAGATGATGCAGGCCCGCACCGCCTTTGTCTGCGCCGACAACGCCGACCACCACGCCATGCGCGTCTGGGTCCGCTCGCTCCAGTCGCTCATCTCCTACTGGGCGGGCCGCCCCGGCGAGGCCGCCGACTACGCCGCCCTCGGGCAGAGCGCGGCTGGCGACGTCCGCGGCACCACCAGCGTCTGGCTCGCCTGTCTCTCCGCCCGCGCCCACTCCCTCCTCGGCGACGGCGAGGCCACCCGCACCGCCGTCCAGCAGGCCGAGGACGCCCGCGCGGCCGCTGAACCGGACGACCTCGACGCCTTCGGCGGCATCATGACCTTCCCCGTGCCCCGACAGCTCTACTACGTCGCCGAGGCCACCGTGCAGCTCGGCGAGGACGCCGCACTCGGCGAGAGCCAGTCCGAGGCCGCCGTCGCCGCCTACCGCGACGCCTCCGAGGACGACTGGGCCTTCGGCGACGAGGCCGGCGCCCAGACCGACCTCGCCCTCGCCCGCATCGCCCGAGGCGAGGTCGAAGGTGCCACCGAGGCCGTCCGCCCGGTGCTCGACCTGCCCATCGAGCAGCGGAACTTCGGCATCGTCAGCAGCGCCCAGCGCGTCCACGCCGCCCTGCACGGCGACGGCCGCCGCGGTGTCGGTGCGGCGGCCGACGTGCGCGAGGAGATCGAGGCCTTCACCGCCACCCCGACCTCAGTCCTTGTCCGGTGACCCCACGGATAGGCTCCGCAGCCATGACCCCAGTTCACCTGGCCGGCCCCCGCCTGGCGCTGCGCGAAGTCGAACCCGAGGACACCGATGCCCTCCTGGCCATCTACGGAGACCCCGAGGCCACCAGGCACCTCAGCTTCGAACCCCGTACCCGCGAGCAGGTCCAGGCCATCACCGCCCGCTCCATCGTCTCCGCGAACGCCACCCCGCGCACCGAGTACTGCCTCGCCATCACCCGGCTCGGCGAGCACCAGCTGATCGGCTACGCCCGCCTGGCCACTGAGCCGCAGCAGGCCGCCACCATCGGCTTCGCCCTCCACCCGGCCGAGTGGGGCAAGGGTCTCGGCACGGAAACCGTCCACCTGCTGTGCGCCCTCGGCTTCAACGCCCTCGGCCTGCACCGCATCTGGGCCGCCCGCTCACCGCTCAACGAGGCATCCGCGCGCACCCTGCTGCGAGCCGGCATGACCGAGGACGGGCGGATCCGCGACCACGTCTTCGTCCACGGCGCCTGGCGCGACTCGATCACCTACTCGATCCTGGAGCAGGAGTGGTCGCCGAACGGTGTGCTAGAGATCGCCGCCGAGCACGAGAGCTGAGTCCCGGGGGATCTGTGCCTATGGCTCTGGCAGCGCAGCACCTCTGCGATCTCTCCCGCTGGCCTTGGCTCCGGGCCTGCCCTCGCACCCCTGGGCGAGGGCAGATGCGTGCGGCGGGCGGTACGGCCGTCGTATGCGACAGCCTGCTCCGTCAGGAGCGGGCCATGGGGTAAGGACTCCTTACCCCACAACTTGCTCCGGCTTCCGGGTCGGCACTGCTCTTGAATCTGGGCTGGCACAGACCAAACCATCGGGCGTTGCACCGTGCGGTGGAAGCTCGGCCATGTGCTCGAAGCCGGGCGTTCACGGCGGGGCGTACACGCGAGCCCCCTTCTAAAAGGGGGCTCGCGCGTGAACGCTGGGTCGCGTGGACGGCGTGTGCGCCTCCGTGATCGCTCTACCTGCGGTTTCTTCGTCGAGCGTGGACGGTGTGAACGGTTTTCGCACGGCCCTCTGCGGAAGGCGTGCGTGGACGGTCCCGTGTACGGGGTCGCGCCCGGAAGGCGCCCAGTGGTGGCGATGATCCGCCCGTTCACCAGCGGGGCGGTTGCGACGGTCGGCGCTGCCCGCTGTCCGACGCGGTCACCCCGGTCAGTTTGGTCGGCCAGAGTGACCGGGGTGACCGGAACCCCGGTCGCTGCGGTTGGTCGGTACGACGGAGTGACCGGAACCCCGGTCGCTGCGGTTGGTCGGTACGACGGAGTGACCGGGGGCGCGGTCACTGCGCTGTCCCCGGTCACTCCTGTCACCGCTGTGGCGGTCAGGAGACGGCGGTGATGTGTCGGGCGGAGGGGCGGTAACGGGCCTGCTGGCCGCCCCCGGCGCCGCCGGCGGCGCCTTCGGTCTTGACCGCCAGCCCGCTCTTGACCAGTCGGTCAAGGTGGCGGCGGGCCTTCTCGATGTCGGCGCGGTCGGGGTTGGCCTCGCCGGTCAGAGCGGTCGCCAGGTCACGGGCAGTCAGGCCGTCGGTGGTGGCGCGCAGGAGGGTGACCGGGTCCAGGGTCGGCTCGACGTAGGTGGTTCCGCGCTGGTGGTCGTGGACGACCGGCAGCGGGCCGATCTCGCCGGTCACGGTCTTGAGGTGGTGAATGGTGACCGCCGGGTCGCCGGCTTCTCCGGCGATGAACAGGACACTGCCCGCTCCGGCGGTCAGCCAGGTCGAGCCGTACACCCGGTCCAGGGTGGGGCGCTGGCCGCGTGGCGCGTCGGCGGTGGCCTTGCGCTGGTGGTGGAGCTCCATGATCTGGACGCCTGCGCGCAGGGCCCGCATGCGGGCGTTGTTGAAGGCGACGGCCAGGGAGTCGTCGACGAGGGTGCTGACTGCGTCCTTGAGGCTGTCGATGACGATGGTGTCGGCGCGGTGGGCGGCGGCGAGTTCGGCGAGGAGGTCGGGTTCCTTGTCGAGGGTGGCGGGGAGCGGGCCCTGCCACACGGCGAGCCGGTCGCGCAGGTGGGCCTCGTCAGCGGGGGTGATGCGACGGGCCATGGCGCGGGCGATCTGCTGGGGGCGGTCCATGGCGAGGTAGAGGACGCGTTCTCCCTCGGCGACGGGCAGGTCAAGGACGGCGGCCTGGAGGCCGAGGCGGGCGAGGACGACCTGGTGGGCGATGGTGGTCTTGCCGACGCCCGGTGCGCCGACGATCATCAGGCTTTCGCCGGAGGCCCAGGCGGTCTGTTCGCGGGTGCCCCAGAGGGGTTCCTTGTCCGCGCCGGTCTTGGTGACGAAGTCCCAGCCGTTGACGATGTAGCGGGACAGGCGGCTGCTGCCGGAGGCCAGGGCGCGTTCGCGCTCGGCACGGATCTCCGTCTCGACGGCCGTGCGGATCTCGTCCGGGTCAGCACCTGGGGTCAGCGCGTGGTGGACGGTGCGGATGCCGGTGGCGTGCAGGGTCCGCAGTTGGGCGTCGCGGCGCACGATCTGCGCGTAGTAGTCGGCGTTGTCCGTCGAGGGCGGCGCGACGGCGACCAGCGTGTGTAGGTAGGACGAGCCCCCGACGCGGGAGAGATCCCCCTTGCCTTGGAGGTGGTCCGCGAGGGCGATGGGGTCGGTCGGGGCGTCTTCGGCGCGCAGGGCGAGGATCGCGCGCCAGATGGTCTCGTGGGCGGGCCGGTAGAAGTCGCCCGCGTCCAGCGTCCCCCGGACCTGATCCACCGCGTGGTGCTTCAGCATGCATGCGCCGAGGACTGCCTGCTCGGCGTCGATGTTGTGCGGCGGTTCCCCGGAGGTGGTGTCGACGGGCACGGGGTAGGGCTCCGACGCGCGGCGGTCCCGTCGCCGGTCGTGGGCTGACGGGCCCGGCGGCGGAGCCGTAGGCTTGTCCACAGCGGTGTCCTCACTCGGAGGATTCGGGCGGCTACCCGGTTCCTCCGTTGTCGACTGTTCCAGGGATGGGCGGTTTCGAGGTTTCTGCTGTGGCCCCCGGTGTTCGTAGCACTGGGGGCCTTCTTCGCCGCGTCGCCGGGTAGCTGGCCCGGCTGGCCGATGCAGTTCGGCTCAGTTGCGTTTCATCTTGCATCACGTTAACGTCGTGCTCGACGCATTGCAAATGGGCTTATCGACGATGCATGGAGGGTTGACCGTGGCTGACGAAGACCGGCGACAACGACTGGAGGGGGAGGAGAACGTCGCCCGGCGCATCAAAATGGAGCGCGAGGCGCGCGGGTGGAGTACCGCCACGCTCGCCGAGCGCCTGACCGAGGCCGGCTACCCGCTCAACCAGTCGGCGGTGTGGCGCATTGAGAGCGGCGAGCCACGTCGCAGGGTCAACCTGGACGAGGCCATCGGCTTCGCCAAGGTCTTCGACATCTCCCTGGACAACCTGGTCGGACCACCCGAGATCGCCGCGAACACCCACGTGAAGCGGCTGCTAGCCGATTTTGCCGAGAGCTGGCAGAAGTCCGTCGCCGCCCGCAAGGAGATGGACCTGGCCCGCGAGGCGCTCGACGCCTATGGCCGTGCCCACCCGAACCTCCAAGAGCTCATCAGAGCGATGATCACCCGGGTCGTAGCGGACGCGGCAGGTGACGACTACCGCTCGCCGAACTTCCCGCCCGGCGCCTCCGACGCCGAGGGTCTCGGCGACCCAGGAACCGAGACGTAGCCAGAGCACCCGAGGGCGTGCCCCGACCACCTGAGGCCGCCCGCTATCCGTCGCTGCTTCCGCACGCCAGTCCCGTCGCCGATCCGATGATGACCGGCATCATGCCGGGCATCCGGCGGTTTGGTGCGGCCGGAATCTGCGGCTAACGTCCCGTCCCGCCGGTCCGACCACGGGCTTCGCCAGCCAGTGAACCCTCGACCAGCCATGCCCTCCGCAGCCCCTCGGCGCTACGAACGCCGGGGGTCGCCACGCGGACCCGAACCACCAATCGCCCATCCCTGGAACATCGACAACGGTGGCGCATAGCCGAAAGCGCCGCTGGGATAGGACACCCATGTCCGAAACGTCTTTCGAGCTCTCCCGAGTGGCCTACGCCCTCGGCACCACCGAGCACGTGCTCCTCCGCCTGATCGCTGATCAGGACGGGGCTGCGGCCGACTCCACACTGGTCGCGCTCACCGTCGAGGAGGCTGCCCGCCGACTCGGCATCGGGCGAACGAAGATGTACGAGTTCGTCGTCTCCGGCGAGATCCCCTCCGTGAAGATCGGAAGCCTCCGCCGGATACCCGCCGAGGCGGTGGGCGCGTTCCTCGCGAAGCGCCTTCACTCCGCCGGCCTCGACCTTGCGGCCTGAGGGGGCAGACATGGCGAACTCCCGTCAGCCCAACGGCGCATCATCCATACACCAGGCCAAGGACGGTAGTTGGCACGGCTACGTCACCGTCGGAGTCAAGGACGACGGTCGTCCCGACCGCCGTCACGTCACCCGTAAGACCCGAGCCGATGTCACCAAGGCGGTCCGCGAGCTGGAACGGCAGCGCGACTCCGGCGCGGTGCGGAAGACCGGCCAGACCTGGACCGTCAAGACGTGGCTCACCCACTGGGTCGAGAACATCGCCGCTCTGCATGTCTCCGAGAACACCATCGACGGATACCGCGTGGCCGTGAACCACCACCTCATCCCCGGCCTCGGTGCTCACCGCCTGGAGAAGTTGGAGCCGGAGCACCTGGAGCGCTTCTACAAGAAGATGCGGGACAACGGCAGCGCCGCCGGCACTGCGCACCAGGTCCACCGCACGGTGCGCGCGGCGCTCAACGAAGCGAAGCGGCGTCGGCACATCACCGAGAACCCGGCGACGGTGGCCAAGGCCCCGCGGTTGGAGGAAGAGGAGGTCGAGCCGTACTCGGTCGAGGAGATGCAGCGGCTTCTCATCGAAGCGGAGCGCCAGCAGAACGCCGCCCGTTGGGTGATCGCCCTGGCCCTCGGCCTGCGGCAGGGAGAGGTGCTGGGCCTGCAGTGGACCGACGTCGACTTCGAAGCCAGCGTCATCCGCGTGCGGCGTGGACGGTTGCGGCCCCGCTACCAGCACGGCTGCGGTGACCGTTGCGGGCGCAAGCCGGGCTACTGCCCGCAGAAGATCAGCATCCGTCGCGAGACCAAGGACACCAAGTCACGTGCGGGCAGGCGCCCGATCGGCGTCCCTGATGAGCTGATGAAGCTGCTTGCGCAGCACAAGGTCGAGCAGGACCGCGAACGGCGGCTTGCCCGCGACCTGTGGGAGGAGAAGGGGTATGTCTTCACCTCTCCGACTGGCCAGCCGCTGAACCCCAACACCGACTACCACCGGTGGAAGGACCTGCTAAAGGCGGCGAATGTTCGCGACGGTCGGCTCCACGATGCCCGCCACACCGCTGCCACTGTCCTGCTGATCCTGGGCGTTCCCGATGCGGTCGTCGACGCGATCATGGGGTGGGAGCCTGGCAAGTCCGCTCGGATGCGCCGGCGGTACCAGCACCTGACGGGCCCTGTCCTCAAGGACACTGCCAACAAGATCGGCGGCTTGCTCTGGCCTGTGCCCGACGAGTCACCAGCCGCCTAATCAAATGGAGGGGCCCGTCAACGATCTTGTCACCAGGTCAAAACAGGCCCCTCGGCCAGCTGTCCGGGACAGCGGCACTACTGGCGGAGTAGTTCCGGCGGCGCTTCGTAAGACGAGATCGCCTGTGTGAACTGGTGCGCCGACGCGGGCCTGGAGCAGTCCCACTTCAGGTTCAAGCCAGTACGGGTGGCGAAGTTGATACGCCCGTAGAGCATGATGCGCAGCTGCGGGTTGTTCTTGAACCGTCGGTCTGGACCGCCCCTGACATTCACGTATTGCCAGGTCGTGCCGACCTGTTGGCTGTCTCGCGGCACGGAGCCGCCCTCGTGGAATCGCAAGTCGTTCACGACGACGAGGAGCTCCTGGTAGGACAGGTCTGCGAAGCTCCGTCGGTGCTTCACCAGCACGCGGTCGGGGAGCAGGTATAGCGTGTGGGCTCCGCAATGGAAGCTTGGAACAGAAATGTTCGTGACGAGTTCCCGAGGGCCATCCATGTTCACCGTCGTGGGTTTGCGCTGGACGACGGCGGAGGCGCCGCTGTTCATCTTGTGTTGCATGGTGGTCACTACGGCGCCCGAGCCGGTGATGACCCAGTTCTGTTGTGATTGGCGCACCCCTTCGGCTGCGTCGATGAGCCGGGCGAACCGCTCTCCAGGCTGGTTCTCGAAGTCGTAGAAGGCGATGACTCGTTGGGCTGCCCGGTCGCGTTGGTAGAGCCAGTACACCAGGGGGCCGAGGACGAGCATGGGCAACATCAGTAGCGGTAGGGACACCAGGAGGGCGAGTGTCGCAGCCCAGGGCCAGATTGAGCGCCGCTGGGCTGCGGTCTGCAACTGTCCGATGAAGTCAGTGGGATCCGAGCCCTGCAGTTCCTCGATGGTCGCGGTCGGGATCTCCTGAACCGCGACGCTTCCGGGCAGGGTGGTGGGCGATCCGGGATGCCAGGAGCGCGAGCCTGCCGGGGAGGTGAGGGTGTTGCGGGAGCCAGCCCGTTGGGAGGCGAGTGTGGCCCGATAGGAAACGCTACGAGCGCCGACCCGAACGTAGTTACCTCGTGGCCCGGTCCCGACGCGGAACCCGGGAACGCCCACGGACACACCGATGCCGGACTGGGAAAGGTTGAAGCGGAACGGGCCGGCTCGGAGGCTGCTGCGGAGGTAGAGACCCATGCGCGGAGCCTGCCAGGCGGAGATGCCACCAGGCGTGCCGTTTATCCAATCGTTCTCCACCGGCTGAGACGTCCGCAGCCACAGCCGTCCCAGCTCCCACCCACCCGGACACTCCTAGCCGCCACAGGTCCAGCAGCCGCATCGAGTGTCATCGCACGTCCCATCGCCATGGCCATCGACCCATTGGGTACCCGCGAGGTCACAGCTGTCCTAACGAGTCGCAACCGGACATCCGTCGAGAACCGGAAACGCAGCCAAAACTGCAACCAGAGCACGACGAAGGCCCCGACCGCTGGGCGGTCGGGGCCTTCGTTATGGCTGGTCAGCCATGGCGGAGGATACGAGATTCGAACTCGTGAGGGGTTGCCCCCAACACGCTTTCCAAGCGTGCGCCCTAGGCCTCTAGGCGAATCCTCCGTGGGAGAGCTTAGTACATGTTTCGGGGTGCTCGCGACCAGCTATCCCGCAGGCCGGAGGTGGGGGTGGCCTGTGGATCGTCGGGGCCGGGATCCGGTAGTGTGGGGGTCAGCCCCTCGTGTGGCGTCATCTCTCTGAACCCCCCCAGGGCCGGAAGGCAGCAAGGGTAGGAGGGCTCTGGCGGGTGCACGGGGGGTCTTTGCGTTCCCGGGGGCGCTGCCGGGTCGCGCGCAGCGGGGGCCGGAGTGGGGGCCGGGACGAAGGGGCGACGCGTTTGTCGGCCCGTCCCGATATCGTCGGTGGTGTGTCCCTAGCCCTGTACCGCCGCTACCGCCCCGAGACCTTCGCGGAGGTCATCGGGCAGGAGCACGTGACCGCTCCGCTCCAGCAGGCCCTGCGCAACAACAGGGTCAACCACGCGTACCTGTTCAGCGGGCCGCGCGGCTGTGGCAAGACGACGAGCGCGCGCATC
Organism: Kitasatospora sp. NPDC053057; assembly: GCF_044546945.1. Lineage (NCBI taxonomy): Bacteria > Bacillati > Actinomycetota > Actinomycetes > Kitasatosporales > Streptomycetaceae > Kitasatospora > Kitasatospora sp. NPDC053057. The sequence goes on from NZ_JBITZP010000003.1 coordinate 19,647, forward strand.
CTGGCCCGTTGTCTGAACTGTGAGCAGGGGCCGACGCCGACGCCCTGCGGGGAGTGCCAGTCCTGTCGGGACCTCGCGACCGGCGGGCCCGGCTCGATCGACGTGATCGAGATCGACGCCGCCTCGCACGGTGGTGTGGACGACGCGCGCGAGCTGCGCGAGCGGGCCTTCTTCGCGCCGGTGCACAGCCGGTACAAGATCTTCATCCTGGACGAGGCGCACATGGTGACCTCGGCCGGGTTCAACGCGCTGCTCAAGGTGGTCGAGGAGCCGCCGGAGCACCTCAAGTTCATCTTCGCGACCACCGAGCCGGAGAAGGTGATCGGGACGATCCGGTCCCGTACCCACCACTACCCGTTCCGGCTGGTCCCGCCCGGCACGCTGCGCGACTACCTGGCGGAGGTCTGCGGCCGGGAGGGCATCCAGGTCGAGGACCCGGTGTTCCCCCTGGTGGTCCGGGCCGGTGCGGGCTCGGTGCGTGACTCGATGTCGGTCATGGACCAGCTGCTGGCCGGTGCCGGTGAGGGCGGTGTCACCTACCAGATGGCGACGGCGCTGCTCGGGTACACCGACTCGGCACTGCTGGACGAGGTGGTGGACGCCTTCGCCGCGCACGACGGGGCGACGGTGTTCCAGGTCATCGACCGGGTGGTCGAGGGCGGGCACGACCCGCGCCGTTTCGTCACCGACCTGCTGGAGCGGCTGCGCGACCTGGTGATCCTCGCCACCGTGCCGGAGGCGGGGGAGAAGGGGCTGATCGACGCCCCGGCGGACCGGATCGCCGTGATGCAGGCGCAGGCGGACGCGTTCGGCGCGGCCGAGCTGAGCCGGGCGGCCGACATCGTCAACACCGGGCTGACCGAGATGCGCGGCAACGCGGCGCCGCGGCTCCAGCTGGAGCTGATCTGCGCCCGGGTGATGCTGCCGGGCGCGTACAGCGACGAGCTGTCGCTGCAGGCGCGCCTGGACAAGCTGGAGCGCCGGGCGGCCGCGGGCGGTCTCGCCGCGCCGGCCGGGATGGCTCCGATGGCCGCCGCGCCGATGGCTGCCGCCCCGATGGCTGCTCCGATGGCCCCGCACGTGGCCGTACCGGCCGCAGCTGCGTCGGTCGAGGCGCCGGTGGAGGTGCCCGCCCCGGCGGCCGCACCCGCCGTGCCCGTCGCCACGGCCCCCGCCCCCGCGCAGGCGACCCCACCCCCGGCTCCCGCCGGGCCCGCCCCGGGCGCCTGGCCGATCCCGCGCAGCTTCCCGCCCGCAGGCGGCGCACCAGCCCCGATCCCGGCCGCCGCCCCGCCCGCACACCAGCAGCCGCAGGCGGCCCCGCAGCCCGCGCCCACTCCGCCCCCGGTCCAGCAGGCCCCCGCAGCCCCGGCCCCCGCCGGCGGCCAGCCGTCCGCGGCCGCCCAGCAGGGTGCGGCGCAGGTCCGGCAGCTGTGGCCGCAGATCCTGGAGGCGGTGAAGAACCGCCGCCGCTTCACCTGGATCCTGCTCAGCCAGAACGGCCAGGTGGCCGGGTTCGACGGCAGCACCCTCCAGGTCTCGTTCATCAACGCGGGCGCCCGGGACAGCTTCGTCGGCAGCAACAGCGACGACGTGCTGCGCCAGGCGCTGTCGGACGCGCTGGGCGTGGACTGGCGGATCGAGTGCATCGTCGACCCGTCCGGAGGCGGTGGCGGAGGTGGCGGAGGCATGGCCCCGGCCGCGGCCGCCCCGGCCGGCGGCGGCTGGGGGGCCCCGGCCCGTCCGGCGGCCGCCGCGCCGCCGATGGCCGCCCCGGCCCCGGTGCAGCCCCAGCCGCAGGTGCAGGCGCCCGCCCCGGTCCAGTCGCAGCCCCAGCCGCCGGCGCCGGCCCCCGCGCCGGTGCAGGCCCCGTCCCCGGCCGCGCCGGTGCCCCCGGCCCGCCCGGTGCGGTCGGTGGCTCCGGAGGACGACATCCCGGAGGAGGACGACCCTGACCTCAACGAGGAGGCGTTCTCCGGCCAGGAGCTGATCATCCGCGAGCTGGGCGCCACGGTGCTGGAGGAGATCCACCACCGCGGCAACTAGGGCCTGTCCTGGGCGGGTCCGGTGGGGACCCTGGGAGCGGTCCCCACGGGCGGGCCCGGGCCCGTAGGCTCAGCGGTGACGAACGAAGAACCGCGTGACAGCAAGGAGTGAGCCGTGTTTCCCGGTGGTGGTCAGCCCAACATGCAGCAGCTGCTCAAGCAGGCGCAGAAGATGCAGCAGGAGCTCGCGAAGGCCCAGCAGGAGCTGGCCGAGGCGAAGGTGAACGGTACGGCCGGCGGCGGCCTGGTCGAGGCCACGGTGACGGGCTCGGGTGAGCTGGTGGCGCTGACCATCGCCCCGGCCGCCGTGGACCCGGAGGACACCGAGACCCTGGCCGACCTGATCCTGGCGGCCGTCCGGGACGCCACCCAGGCGGCCCAGAAGATGCAGGCCGAGCGGATGGGTCCGCTCACCCAGGGCATGGGCGGCGGCATCCCGGGCCTGCCCTTCTAGGACGTCCGTTCCAGGACGTTCCTCATGTGATTTCTGTGGGAGTCGGGCGTCGGCCGGTGTGTCCGGCGCCCGATTCGTTGGATGATGGCACCGGAGCACCTCCGACCAGGAGCACACCGACCATCCGAGGGAAGGCGCGACGTTGTACGAGGGCGTGGTTCAGGACCTGATCGACGAACTGGGCAGGCTGCCCGGCGTCGGGCCCAAGAGCGCCCAGCGGATCGCCTTCCACGTGCTGCAGTCCGACCCGGTCGACGTGCGCCGCCTCGCGCACGCGCTGCTGGAGGTCAAGGACAAGGTCCGCTTCTGCGCGGTCTGCGGCAACGTCGCGGAGGCCGAGCAGTGCCGGGTCTGCCTGGACCCGCGCCGCGATCTCGGTGTCATCTGCGTGGTCGAGGAGCCCAAGGACGTCGTCGCCATCGAGCGCACCCGTGAGTTCCGCGGCCGCTACCACGTGCTGGGCGGCGCGATCAGCCCCATCGAGGGCGTCGGCCCGGACGACCTGCGCATCCGCGAGCTGCTCGCGCGCCTCGCGGACGGCACGGTCACCGAGCTGATCCTGGCCACCGACCCCAACCTGGAGGGGGAGGCGACCGCCACCTATCTGGCCCGGCTCTGCAAGCCGATGGGCCTGAAGGTGACCCGGCTGGCGAGCGGTCTGCCCGTCGGCGGGGACCTGGAGTACGCGGACGAGGTCACCCTCGGCCGCGCCTTCGAAGGGAGACGACTGCTCGATGTCTGACCGGACGATCAACCAGCAGCCCCACGGCCCGCAGCCCCACCCGGAGCCCGAGGCCCACGCCCCGCACACCCACGGCCACGGCTCCGAGCCGGACGACCTCGCCGTGCAGATCGCCGACTCGGTGGAGAGCTTCGTACTCGCCGTCACCGAGGTCGCCAAGGGCGACGAACCGGGCAGCGCGGTCTCGCTGCTGCTCCTGGAGGTCTCGCAGCTGCTGCTGGCGGGCGGCCGACTGGGCGCCATCGAGGACGTCGTCCCGGAGGACCGCTTCGAGCCCGACGCCGGGCCGGAGCCGGACGGTGAGCAGCTGCGCGAGCGCCTCGCCGAGCTGCTCGCGCCGATCGACGTCTACCACGAGGTCTTCGACCCGTACGGTCCGCCGGAGAAGCCGAACGCCTTCCGGATCTCGGACGACTTGGCCGGCGTGGTCAGCGAGCTCCAGCACGGTCTGACCCACTACCGCGAGGGCCGGGTCAGCGAGGCGTTGTGGTGGTGGCAGTTCTCGTACCTCTCCAACTGGGGCACGACCTGCACGGCGGTGCTGCGGGCGCTGCAGTCGCTGATCGCCCACGTCCGCCTGGACAGCCCGATCGGTGCGGCGCCGGACGGCGCGGACATCGACGACGACGGGCTCACCGACGAGCAGCTGGAGCAGCAGGCGGGCGACCTGATGGCGGCCGAACTCGGTCTCGGCCGGTAGTTCCGACGCCCGGCCGGCAATCCACGGCAATCCACGGCGAGCAGAGGCCGATGCGGAGGCTGATTGTGACGAATGCCTCAGCAATCCGCCCGGAAAAGAAATCCGGCCGCGGCAGCGGGCATTCGTCCGAGGATTCTGCGGAGCCGCGCCGAATGCCCCGCAGACCTGCCGGTGGCACCGCCCGGATCGCCGCCCACCTGCCGAAACCGCCGTCTCATCATATGGAAAGCGCCGGTCAGGGCACCCCTGCTCGGTAGACTGGCGCGGACCGCACCCCCCTTTCCCCCGGGGGTACGGGGGCCTGGCGCCCCCGGAAAACGACACTAGTCGAGGAGCGCACGTGGGCCTAGTCGTGCAGAAGTACGGCGGCTCATCCGTTGCGGATGCCGAAGGCATCAAGCGCGTTGCCCGCCGAATCGTTGATGCCAAGAAGGCCGGCCATGAGGTCGTCGTCGTGGTGTCCGCGATGGGCGACACGACGGACGAGCTCATCGAACTCGCGGAGCAGGTGTCACCGCTCCCTGCCGGCCGTGAGTTCGACATGCTGCTGACCGCTGGAGAGCGCATCTCCATGGCGCTGCTGGCCATGGCGATCAAATCCCTGGGTCACGAGGCCCAGTCCTTCACGGGCAGTCAGGCCGGTGTCATCACCGACTCCGTCCACAACAAGGCGCGCATCATCGACGTGACGCCGGGTCGCATCCGCACCGCCCTGGACGAGGGCAACATCGCGATCGTGGCCGGCTTCCAGGGCGTGTCCCAGAGCAGCAAGGACATCACCACGCTGGGCCGCGGCGGCTCGGACACCACCGCCGTCGCGCTGGCCGCCGCGCTCAAGGCCGAGGTCTGCGAGATCTACACCGACGTGGACGGCGTGTTCACCGCCGACCCGCGCGTGGTGAAGAAGGCGCGCAAGATCGACTGGATCGCGTACGAGGACATGCTGGAGCTGGCCTCGTCCGGATCCAAGGTGCTGCTCGACCGCTGTGTGGAGTACGCCCGCCGCTACAACATCCCGATTCACGTACGCTCGTCCTTCTCGGGTCTTCCCGGGACGATCGTCAGCAACGACAACCCGAACAAGCCCGAAGGGGGCGAGATGGAGCAGGCCATCATCTCCGGAGTCGCCCACGACACCTCCGAGGCCAAGGTCACGGTCGTCGGCGTGCCCGACAAGCCGGGCGAGGCGGCGCGCATCTTCCGTGCCATCGCCGACGCCGAGGTCAACATCGACATGGTGGTGCAGAACGTCTCCGCCGCGTCGACCGGCCTGACCGACATCTCCTTCACCCTGCCGAAGACCGAGGGCCAGAAGGCCATCGACGCGCTCGGCCGGGTCAAGGAGGGCATCGGCTACGAGTCGCTGCGCTACGACGACGCGATCGGCAAGATCTCGCTGGTCGGCGCCGGCATGCGCTCCAACCCGGGCGTCACCGCCACCTTCTTCGAGGCGCTGTCCGCCGCGGGCGTCAACATCGAGCTGATCTCCACCTCGGAGATCCGCATCTCGGTGGTCACCCGCGCCGACGACGTGCCGGAGGCGGTCCGCGCCGTGCACAGCGCCTTCGGCCTGGACAGCGAGAGCGACGAGGCCGTCGTCTACGGCGGCACCGGGCGATGACCCGGAAGCCGGGCAGGGGTCCCCGGAGGTGACCCGGCGCCCCAACCTCGCCGTCGTCGGCGCCACCGGTGCGGTCGGCGAGGTGCTGCTCGGCCTGCTGTCGCTCCGTCAGGACATCTGGGGCGAGGTCCGACTCGTCGCCTCCCCGCGCTCGGCCGGCCGTACGCCGGTGGTGCGCGGGGAGGCGGTCGAGGTCGTCCCGCTGACCGAGGAGGCCTTCGCCGGGATCGACGTCGCCGTGTTCGCCGTCCCCGACGCGGTCTCCGCCCAGTGGGCGCCGATCGCGGCGGCCAAGGGCGTCGTGGTGGTCGACGACTCGGCCGCCTTCCGTACCGCCGGGGACGTGCCGCTGGTCGTCCCCGAGGTCAACGCGGCCGCGCTGCGGATCCGTCCGCGCGGCATCGTGGCCAGCCCGGCCGGCACCACGCTCGCGCTGGTCGCGGCGGTCGGCGCGCTGCACGCCGAGTACGGGCTGGAGCAGCTCGTGGTCGCCACCTACCAGGCCGCCAGCGGCGAGGGCCGGGCCGGCGTGTCCGCGCTGCGCGAGCAGACCGCCCTGGTGGCGGGCACCGAGGTCGGCCGGCAGACCGGCGACCTGCGCGCGGTGATCGCCGACGAGGGGCCGTTCGCCGCCCCGCTCGCCTTCAACGCCGTGCCCTGGACCGGCGGCCTGCGCGAGGGCGGCTGGTCCGCCCAGGAGCTGGGCCTGCGCGACGAGGCCCGCAAGATCCTCGGGCTGCCCGCCCTGCGGGTCTCCGCGACCTGCGTGCGCATCCCGGTCGTCCGCACCCACGCGCTGGCCGTGCACGCCCGCTTCGAGCGCGAGGTCAGCCAGGAGCACGCCCAGGACATCCTGCGCGAGACGCCCGGCGTGGTCCTCTACGACGACCCGGCGGCCGGGGAGTTCCCCACCCCGAACGACGTGGTCGGCACCGACCCGGTCTGGGTCGGGCGGGTGCGCCGGGCGCTGGACGAGCCGGACGCGCTCGACCTCTTCCTCTGCGGCGACAACCTGCGCAAGGGGGCCGCGCTCAACCTGCTGCAGATCGCCGAGCTGGTGGCCGGCGAGCTGACGTCGGCGAGCTGACGGTCGGCGAGCTGGCGGTCGGCGAGCTGGCGGTCGAGGAGCCCTAGGATCCGTCATCAGCCCGGGTCGGAGGGCCCTTTGTGCCCGAGGATGTCCGGACCTGTGTCCGCTCCTCGACACAATCCGTCCGGAATCCCGTGGGAATCCCCTGGAGGCCGCTTCGGCCGATGCGGAAGAATGGGCCCCGGGCTGGGCAACCATGACAGGGGATCGAGTGTCCAACGGGCGTGGCGAACGTGATGGTGGGGGCAAGGGCGGGCATCCCGGCGAGGGCCGTGGTGACCTTCCCGTCGCGCGCCCCGTGGTCTTCGAGTAGGCCGGAAGAAGACCAGATGACGGCGGCCGCACCCGGTGCGGCGGACTCCGGCGCCGGTACCGACGCGGGTACCAGCGAGGACCTGCTCACCGCGACCTACCAGGCGCACTACCGCTCCCTGCTGCGGCTCGCCGCGCTACTCCTGGACGACCTCTCCACCTGCGAGGACGTCGTGCAGGAGGCCTTCATCCGGGTGCACGCCGCCCGGCGCCGGGTGCGCGAGCCCGAGAAGACCCTGGCCTACCTCCGGCAGACGGTGGTCAACCTGTCGCGCTCCACGCTGCGCCGCCGGATCCTCGGCCTGCGACTGCTGCCGAAGCCCATGCCTGACATGGCCAGTGCAGAAGAAGGTGCCTACGATGCCCTGGAGCGTGACCAGCTGAAGGCCGCGCTGAAGGGTCTGCAACGCCGTCAGCGGGAGGTTCTGGTGCTGCGTTACTTCGTGGACATGACGGAGGCGCAGGTCGCCGAGGCCCTGGGCATCTCACTCGGTTCGGTGAAGGCGTACGGCTCGCGCGGACTCGCCGCCCTCCGGATCCAGATGGAGGCCGGCCATGGCTGACGGCGCCCGGCAGCGGCCCGAGGACGACGACATCCCCGGCCTCTCCTCCGAGGAACGGGCGCTGCGCGAGCTGATGCGGCACGCGGTGGCCGGGATCCAGCCCGGGGCCGGTGCCCTGCCCCGGATCCGGCAGGCCGTACCCCGGCGCCGGGCCGCCCGCCGCGGGGCCTGGACCGGCGCGGCGGCGCTGGCACTGACGGTCGCGATCGCCCTGCCGGTACTCCACGAGGGCGACCACCTCGGACTGTCCGGCGGCCCCGGCTCCACGACCGCCAACGGCGCGACCCTCGCCGCCCCCAGCGGCGCCGCGGCCGGCGCCGGCGCCACCGGCGCAGGCCCGCACGCCGGCACCGGCGGCGGGAGTACCGGCCCCTCGCCGGGCGTGGGCACCGCCTCACCCAGCCCCGGCGCGGACGCCACCCGCCCCGGCACCGCCACCCCCACCGGGGCCACCGGCACCGCGGACGGCGGGATCCTCCCGCTGTGCACCCGGACGGACCTCGGGCAGGGCACCGCACAGGTCGGCCCGGCGGACGCGCAGGGCCGGATCTACGGCTCCTTCACGGTGTACAACGTCTCCGGCCGCAGCTGCCGCCTCGGCGGGCCGGGCGCGGTGGCCGTCACCGACGTCAGCGGCACCGACCGCAGCCGGGTCCGCACCGCCGACCACAGCCCGGGCGATCCGGCGGGCAGCCTGCCCGCGATGGACGCCGAACCGCCGGTGCTCGCTCCGCAGGCGGGGTACCGGGTGTCGTTCGCGTGGATCCCCGACCAGGGCTGCGGCTCCGGCGGCGCCACCACCGCGCCGACCACCGGCGCCAACCAGGCCTCCCTGACCACTCAGGCCCCCGCCGCCTCCGGCGCCGCCCCGGCCTCCGGCGCCTCGGCCGCGCCGAGCGCCAACCCGCACGCCAGCTCCTCGCCCACGTCCGGGACCACCTCGGCGCCGAGCCCGACGGCCACCCCCAGCGGCAGCCCCACCTCCGCGCAGGCCACCGCCACCATCGCCCACACCCCGGCCCCGGGCAGCCCGGCGGCCGCGACGGCCTCGCTGCCGGTCGAGTGCGGCGGGACGCTCTACCGGGGCGGCGTGCAGTCGGCCGGCGGCTCCGCGGCCCAGACGGCCGGGCCGCCCGCGGCGGGCTGAGCGGGCACCCGCCCGGGCCGGTGCCCCGCCCGGGGGCGGACCCTGTGGTCCGGGGCGGTGTGAGGAATGGTTACCGTGGGGGGTGTGTACCGGTTCCTCCTGACTCCGCGCTGGCTGGGCGGCACCGCCCTGGCGATGGCGGCCGTGGTGGTGTGCGTCTGGCTGGGCTCCTGGCAGCTCGGCCGGTTCGAGGACCGCGTCTCCACCCACCAGGAGACCAAGGCGTCGCTCACCGCTTCGGGTGACGCCCGGCCGATCGACGCGCTGCTCGGCCCGACCATCCCGCAGGTGACCACGGAGACCGTCGGCAAACCCGTCACGGTGACCGGGAGCTTCGACACGGAGCACCAACTCCTCGTCCCCAACCGGGTGCTGGACGGCAAGCAGGGCTACTACGTGCTCACCCCGCTGCGCACCGCCGACGGACACGCCGTCGCCGTGGTGCGGGGCTGGGCGCCCGGCGCCCCGTCCGGCTCCGCCCCCGCGGCCGAGGCCGCGCCCACCGGGCAGGTGACCGTCACCGGACGGCTGCAGGCCAACGAGTCCGTCGGCAGCAACGGCGCGGTCGCGGGCGGCCTGCCCGCGGGGCAGCTCGGCATGATCAACCGGGCCTCGCTGCTGAACGTGCTGGCGTACGACGGCTGGTACGACGGCTGGGTGGCCGCCGACCAGGTGCCCGTCGGGCTGACCGAGGTCCCGACCGTGCAGCCGCAGGGCGGTGACGGGCTCACCCTGCGGGCGTTCCAGAACCTGGGCTACACCCTGGAGTGGTTCGTCTTCGCGGGCTTCGTGATCTTCATGTGGTTCCGCCTGATGCGCCGGGAGGCGGAGGCGGAGCAGGACCGGGCCCTCGGGCTGGACCCGGTCCTGGACTGACCGGCTTGCTGACCGGCTTGCCTGGACGACTTGCCTGACCGGGTTACCTGGACGGCTTGCCGGTCGGCGTCGGCAGTGGCTTGGCCGGGGTCGCGACCGGCGTCGGCACCACGGTCGGTGTCGGGGACTGTGACGGGCCCGTCGGGCTCTGCTCGCCGCCGAACGGTGCCGCGGTGTCGTCGTCCACCGGCTCGGAGCCGCCGCGGCAGTGGCCGTGGCCGCCGACCACGTTGTCCGAGTCGTGGTGGTCGATGTGGTGGTGCGTGGTGCCACGGCCCTTCGAGCCGGACGAGCCCTTGGAACCGCTCGATCCGTGCGAGCCGCTCGATCCGTGCGAACCGCTCGAACCGTGCGAGCCGCCACGCTCGGCCGTGTCCTCCTCCCCGCCGGTGGACTCCGTCGATCCCGGCCCGTACGACGCCCGACTGACGACCGACCCGAGGACCGAGCCGCCGCCCAGTGCGCTCGCCTTCGTCGCCGAACGGGACGGCGGGGTCGTCGTCGGGGCCGTCGTCGCGGCCGTCGGAGTGGCGGCAGCCGTCGGTACGCCCGCCGCCGGGCTCGCCGGGCTCGCCGGCCGCGGCGCGACCGGCGGCGGGCAGTCGGCCTCGGCGCCGTGCGACCCCGAGCAGCCGCTGAGCACCAGCACCCCAGCCACCGCCGCCCCCGCGAGCGTCAGCAGACGTCTCACCCGGCCCCTCCGGTGCTCCCGCCCGGAACGCCGAGGTGCCGCCGGACGAAGTCGATCTCCAGCCGCAGCTGCTTGATCCGCTCCTCCACCACCAGCGAGCCGTGCCCGGCGTCGAACCGGTACACCTCGTGCGGCTTGTCGAGCTGCTCCAGCCGCTCGACGTAGTTGTCGATCTGCCGGATCGGGCAGCGCGGGTCGTTGACCCCGGCGCTGATGTACACCGGCACCCGCACCTGCTCGACGTAGGTCAGCGGCGAGGAGGCGGTGAAGCGCTCCGGGACCTCCTCCGGGGTGCCGCCGAAGAGCGTGCGGTCCAGCGACTTGAGCGCCTCCATCTCGTCGGCGTACGCGGTGTGGTAGTCCGCGACCGGCACGGCGGCGACGCCCAGCGACCAGCTGTCGGGCTGCACGCCCAGGCCGAGCAGGGTCAGGTAGCCGCCCCAGCTGCCGCCGGTGAGCACCAGCCGCCGCGGGTCGGCCAGACCGCTGGAGACCGCCCACTCCCGGACGGCCGCGATGTCCTCCAGCTCGATCAGGCCGACCCGCTCGTGCAGCGCGTCGGTCCAGGCCTGGCCGTAGCCGGTCGAGCCGCGGTAGTTGACCCGGACCACCGCGAAGCCGTGGTCCAGCCAGGCGGCCGGGCCGGCCGCGAAGGAGTCGCTGTCGTGGTGGGTCGGGCCGCCGTGGATCTCGAACACGGTCGGGTACGGGCCCGGGCCCGCCGTCCGCGGGCGCTGCACCAGGGCGTGCACCCGCCCGCCGGGCCCGTCCACCCAGACGTCCTCGACCGGGACGGACCCGGGCGGCACCGGGCCGGGCGCCCGCAGCACGACCGCCCCGGCGGTGGAGCGGACGGCGGAGGGCTCGGCGGCGGAGGACCACAGGTACTCCACGGTGCCGTCCGGACGGGCGGTGGCGCCGCCGACGGTGCCGCGCGGGGTCTCCAGGCGGGTCAGCCGGCCGTCCGCGAGCGTGTACGTGAACAGCTCGCTGCGCGCCTCGTACTCGTGCTCGACCAGCAGCTCCGCGGCTCCCGGGCGCCACTGCGCGGACACGTCGCCGGGCAGCTCGCGGCCCTGCTCGTCGCGCAGCGGGAGGGCGGTCTCGACGCCGGTGGCGACGTCCCAGATCATCGGCTCCCAGCGGCCGGTGCGCTGGTGGGCGACCAGCAGCCGGGTGTCGCCCTCGACCGGGGCGAAGCCCAGACAGGCGACACCGCGCGGCTCGTCCCGGCCGGTGACCTCGTCCAGCTCGGCGACGGTCTCGACACCGCCGCCGGCCAGCCGGACCACCCGGATCGCGGAGTGCATCGCGTCGCCGTGCTCGGTGTGGTCGATGGCGAGCAGGGTGGCATCGTGGCTGAGGTCGCCGACGCCGCCGTACTCCTCGTGCCGGTAGATCTCGACCGGCTCGGCCGCGCCCGGGCGGCGCAGGTGCAGCGTGGTGCCGTCCTCGTCGGTGGACCGGCCGACGACCACCGTGCCGTCGCGGCCGAGGGCCAGGCCGGCCGAGTAGGAGGGGGCGAGACCGGGCACGGCCTCCTCGTCCGGGCCGCCCGCGAAGGGCTGGCGGCGCCAGACGCCGAACTCGTCGCCGTCGTGGTCGTCGAACCACCAGACCCAGGCACCGTCCGGGGACAGCTCGGCGTCGGTGGTGCCGTTCGGGCGGTCGGTGACCCTGCGGTGGGTGCCGGTGGCACGGTCCCAGGCGTAGACCTCGTAGGTGCCGGTCGCGTTGGACACGTACAGCGCCCGGTCGGGGGCGTCCTCGGCCCAGTCGGGCAGGGACACGCGTGCTGCCCGGAACCGCTGCTCCCACGCCGGTACGGCGCTCTTCTCCTCGCTCATCCGACCATCCAACCCGATCGGGGGGACGGAACGGAACGGGCGGGTGGGGTTCACCCCACCCGCCTGCGGCTCCTGCTGTGTTCACGAACGGCGCGGCAGCAGCCTGACCAGTCCCACCAGCACCAGCTCCAGCACCGCCAGCGCCGTCACGCTGCGGCCGAAGGCGGCGGTCGGGTCGCCGGCGCCGTAGTAGACCAGGCCGATCAGCGCGACCCCGACGGCCCCGCCGACCTGTTGCACGGTGGCCACCACCCCGGCCGCCGCACCGGCCAGTCCGGGCTCGACGGCCGCCAGGGCGACGGTGGTGACCGGCGCGATCACCAGGCCCATGCCGAGGCCGTCGACGAACAGCCCGGGCGCCAGCCACCAGACGCTCGCGTCCGCCGCGTCGTAGGCGGCGAGGGCGAGCAGGCCCAGCCCGACGGCCATCAGCAGCCCGCCGACGGTGATCGTGCGGCGCTCGCCGAGGCGGCCGGTGACCAGGTGGGTGGCGTTCGAGGTGAGCAGGTAGCCGAGGCCGATCGCGGTGAAGACCAGTCCGGAGCCGAGCGCGTCCAGCCCGCGGCCCAGCTGAAGGTGCAGGGCGAGGACCAGGAAGAAGGAGGCCTGGCCGAGCCAGAAGACCAGCTGGGCGAGCAGCCCGGTGCGGAAGGCGCCGCCGCGGAACAGCCGGGTGTCGACCAAGGGGGTGTCGCCGTGTGCGGTGGCGCGGTGCTGGTGGACGGCGAAGGCGGCGAGCAGGACGGCCGCGGCGGCGAGGCAGAGCTCCGTCCACAGCGGCCAATGGAGCCCGGGGCCCTGGATCAGCGGCAGCACCAGGGCCGTCAGCGCGACGGACACCAGCAGCACGCCGACCGGGTCCAGGCCCGGCCGCTGCGGGGCGCGCGACTCCGGCAGGCAGCGGCGGACGGCGGCCAGGGCGGCCAGGCCGATCGGCAGGTTGATCAGGAAGCAGCTGCGCCAGCCGAGGCCGAGCAGGTCCGCGCGGATCAGCAGCCCGCCGATCAGCTGGCCGAACACCGCGCCGATGCCCATGGTCAGTCCGTACCGGGCGAAGGCCCGGGCCTGCGCGGCTCCGCTGAACGCCGTCCGCAGGATCGCCAGCACCTGCGGGCCCATCAGCGCGGCCGCCAGGCCCTGGGCGACCCGGCCGCCGACCAGCGCGGCCGCGGTGGGGGCGAGGCCGCAGCCCGCCGAGGCGAGGGTGAACAGGGCTAGGCCGAGCGCGAACACCCGACGGCGGCCGTACCGGTCGCCGAGCCGGCCGGCGGTGACCAGCCCGACGGCCAGGGCCAGGCCGAACCCGGCCATCACCCACTGGACGACCGCCCGGCCTGCGCCCAGATCGGCCTGGACGGAGGGGACGGCGACGTTGACGACGAAGGTGTCGAGGGCGGTCATGAAGGTGGCGGTCAGGACGACCGGCAGCAGGCCCCTGGGGGCGGGTGCCGCCGAGGCGGCCGCGGCTTCGGTCGGCCGCGGGGTGTCCAGGGCGGTGCTCATCTCGGGCTCTCCTCCAGGGGGTGGGGCGCCGCGGTGGGGGCGCCGCCGTGGGGGCGCCGCCGTGGGGGCGCCGCTGTGGGGGTGCGGCGGGGGCGGGCTGTCGTGAGGGTGGGACGGGAGCGGGGCGCCGCCGTGGGGGTGCGGCGCCCCGCCCGCGGGCTTTCCGGGTTGCTCAGGCGCCCGGCACGCGGTCCAGGAAGCCGTGCACGGTGCCGATCCGGCCCTCCGGGGTGGCCGCCAGCACGTCGAAGCCGATCACCACCGGCTCGGCGCCCGCCGGGCCGAGGTTCCAGGTGAACCGGGCGATGTCGTGGTGCGCGTCCACCGGGCCGAGGGTGAACTCCAGCCCCGGGAACTGGGCCTGGGCGGCGCCGATCAGCGCGTCGATCGCGTCCCGGCCGGCGACGGCGGCCAGCGGGTCGGTGTAGCGGCCGTCCTCGGCCCACACCTCGTCGATCAGCTTGCGGCGGGCCGCCGGGTCGGTCTCGTTCCACACCGCGAGGTAGCGCTCGGCGAGCTGCTGGAGGGCGGCGGTGGTGATCTCGGTCATGGTCATCTCCCGTGTTCCGGTGGGTGGTTGGCGGGTCGTTCCCGCTGCTCACAAAGGTAGGGACGGGCGGCCGCGGGCGAATCAGTCACGGATAGGTAGGGGGGTGCGTAGGTTCCCGCCCGTGGATACGTAGCCGTTCCCCTGGGGGCGGCGCCGGCCGGCTCGATAGGGTCGGGGGCATGCTGTACGGGAGGGAACACGAACAGGCCGCCGTCGACGGTCTGTTGGCGCAGGCGCGGGACGGACGCAGCGGGGCGCTGCTGCTCCGCGGCGAGGCGGGGATCGGTAAGACCGCCCTGCTGGACGACGCCGTCGCACGGGCCGGCAAGGCGTTCCGGGTGATCCGGGCCGCGGGCGTCGAGTACGAGGCCGAACTGCCCTTCGCCGGGCTGAGCCTGCTGCTGGCGCCCGGCCTGGACCGGCTGGACGTCCTGCCCGGGCCGCAACGACGGGCCCTGGAGGCGGCGTTCGGGCTCGGCGACGGACCGGCCGTGGCGGAGCCCGCAGCAACGGAACCCGCAGCAACGGGACCCGCAGCAACGGGACCTGCAGCAACGGAACCCGCAGCAACGGAACCGGCCGCCGGGCCCGCCGACCGGCTGCTGGTCGGCCTCGCCACCCTCGGGCTGCTCGCCGAACTCGCCGCTGACCAGCCCCTGTTGTGCGTGCTCGACGACGTGCAGTGGCTCGACCGAGCCTCCCTGGACGCCCTGCTGCTGGCCGCCCGGCGCCTCCAGGCCGAAGGCGTCGCCCTGCTGCTCGCCGCCCGCACCGAGGGCGGCGCCCCGGCCGAGCGCCGACTGGGCCTGCCCGAACTACGGGTGACCGGCCTGGCCGAGGCCGACGCCACCCGGGTGCTGACCGAACGGGCCGGCCCCGACCTGCCCGCCGCCGTCCGCGACCGGCTGCTCGCCGAAGCCGCCGGGAACCCGCTCGCCCTCACCGAACTCCCCGTCGCCACCGGACCGCAGGCGCACACCGCGAGCGGCCTGCCGCTCACCAGCCGGCTGCTGATCGCCTTCCACGGGCAGGTCACCGGCCTGCCCCCGGCCACCCAGACCCTGCTGCTGGTCGCCGCCGCCGAGGAGAGCGGCGAACTCGACGTCGTGCTGCCCGCCGCGTCCGCGCTCGGCGTCGGCGCCGAACACCTCACCCCCGCCGAGGAATCCGGCCTGGTCACCGTCACTCCCGACCGCCGGATCGCCTTCCGCCACCCGCTCCTGCGCTCCGCCATCCTCCAGCGCGCCCCGCACCACCAGCGGCTGACGGTCCACCGCACCATCGCCGAGGCCCTGCCGGAGGGCGACCGCCGCACCTGGCACCTCGCCCTCGCCGCCACCTCCCCCGACGCCGCCCTCGCCGACGCGCTGGAGCGCACCGCCGTCCGCACCGGCCGACGCGGCGGCCACGGCGGCGCTGCCGCGTACGAACGGGCCGCCAGGCTCACCCCCGACCGCGACGGCGCCACCCGCCGCCTCGTCCTGGCCGCCGAAGCCGCCACCGAGGAAGGCGAGTTGGCCCGGGCCGAAGCACTCGCCGACGAGGCCGCCGCCCGTACCGACAGCCCCCTCGCCCACGCCCTGCTGGACCAGGTCCGGGCCACCGCGCACTTCTGGCGCGGCTCGTACCCGACGGCCTACCGGCTGCTGCTCGACGCCGCCCTCGCCGTGGACGGCGCTGCCATCGAACCCGCCTACGCCGCCCGGATGCTGGTGCAGGCCTTCCACGCCGCCTGGTACGCGGGGGAGGAGCCGGTGGCCGACGTGCTCGACCGGCTCGCCGCCCTCCCCCTGGCCGCCGACGACCCCCTCGCCCCGCTCGCCCGCTACCTGCCCGCCGCCGTCCTCCCGGCCCTCGGCCGGCCCGCCGACGCGCTGCCGGCCGCCCGCGAGGCCGTCGATGCGGCCCGCCGCGCCGGCGCCGAGAGCCCCGCCGACCTGGTCCAACTCTGCGGCGCCACCCTCGTCCTCGGCCGCGACGAGGAGACCGTCGACCTCGGCAGCGAACTGGTCGCCGAGGCCCGCGCCAAGGGCGCCCTCGGAGTGATGCCCACCCTGCAGTTCTTCCTCGCCGAAGCCGAGCTCTTCCACGGCCGCCACGCCGACGCCGAACTCACCGCCACCGAGGCGCTCGCCCTCGCCCAGGACACCGGCCAGCAGCAGTGGGTCAGTCAACTCAGCGCACTGCTCGCCTACCTGGCCGCCCTCGACGGCCGCACCGAACGCTGCACCGAACTGGCCACCACCTCCCTCGCCACCACCGGCCCGCAGACCGCCGCACCCGCCGCCGGCCACCCCTGGGCCCAGTGGGCGCTGGCCCTGCTCGACCTCGGCCAGGGCCGCGCCGCCGGCGCCGCCGACCGCCTCCACGCCCTCACCACCGGCCCGCACCGCCACCACGTCAGCGCCACCCGGGCCGTCCCCGACCTGGTCGAGGCCGCCGTCCGGCTCGGCACCCAGGAGCGCGCCGCCGAACCCTACGAACGCTTCGCCCGCTGGACCGCCGCCGCCGACCGCCCCTGGGCCGAAGCCCTACGCCTGCGCTGCCAGGCCCTGCTCGGCCCCGACGAACTCGCCGAACCCGCCTACCGCGCCGCCCTCGACCTCCACGCCACCTCCCACCGCTCCTTCGAACACGCCCGCACCGCCCTCCTCTACGGCGAATGGCTCCGCCGCACCCGCCGCCGCACCGACGCCCGCCCCCACCTCACCGCAGCCCTGGAAACCTTCGACCGCCTCGCCGCCCACCCCTGGTCAGCCCGCGCCCGCACCGAACTCTCCGCCACCGGCACCCCGGCCCCCCAGGCCCCCCTCACCCCCCTGAACTCCCTCACCCCTCAGGAACTCCAGATCGCCCGCCTGGCCGCCCAGGGCCTCACCAACCGCGACATCGCCGCCCAACTCTTCCTCAGCCCCCGCACCGTCGCCCACCACCTCTACAAGGCCTACCCCAAACTCGGCATCACCTCCCGCACGGCCCTCCCCACCGTGTTCTGACCTGCGTGGAACGACTCGGGGCCCTGCCGAACAAGTCGGCAGGGCCCCGATCCTTTTACTCCTCGGCGTCGACGTCGTCGTCTGGAACGTCTGGGGAATGCTTCCACCCCGGCGAGTAGTGCTCTCGGTGGTAGGCCAGATGATCTCGGTCTATCTGATGGTTCGCGGCCTCGCGCAGCTTCCCGATCGGGCTACCTGCCGCATGGTCGGTAACCATCAGGTCGTCTCCAATGGTCAACATGCCGAAGTCGAACAGCGCATGGTGGTTCGGGCAGAGGCAGAGCACATTGCCGGTGACGTCGGGACCGTCGTGTGGCTGACCCAGCCCGCGAATGTGAGCCGCCTCTGCGTAGGCGCCCGTCGGCGTTTGAAGGCGGATCCCGCACACCTGGCAGGTGAAGTCATGGGTCTGCTTCACGAAGTTCGCAACCTTGGTGCTGCGTACGACCCTTTGGACCATCGCTTCCGTGCGGGTCGGCTTCTCCTGACCAACAGGCTCCACGAGTAGCGGCTTTGGCGCTGTTCCTACTGCAGAATCGATTCGTTCCAGCCGATAGCGCCAGATGCGGAACTCTGCTTGGCCGTTCTCGTGCCAGGACTGCTCGACACGAAAAAGCCCGTCGTAGCGGTAGCCGGTCGTGGGCGAGTACTGAGGATCTCCCGCCGCCCCGCGGATGACTCGCACCGGCTCCCCAGTGGTCATGCTGGTGACTAGAGCAGCGTTGCCGCGGGTGAGCTCCTGGTGACTGACTTGCTGGCCCGTATTGGGGTCACGACCTCCCTGCCCCGTGTAGACGATGAAGTCGCCATGGTCCTGGTCGTCTTCATAGCCTCCGGAGACGACGATGGACTCGGCACCGCTCTTGGCCGTGCCGCAGATACCCGCCTGCAACGGCCGGTGCACCTTGGCCTTGGAGAGCGCCCGCCGGTTGACGAAGATGCTTCCGACCTCTATCCCAGGCACGGCTCCGAAGCCATCAAAGCCGTCGGGCGGGATGGGGAATGTTCCGTTCGGCAAAGCTCCAGGCCTCTCAGCGTCAAAGAACCGATGTACCAGGGGTCGATGTTCGTATCGCGAAACGCATGCCGACCCGTCGTGGTTCCACCCGTCGAAGCGAGCCATCAGCCCGTGGGACGCCGCCTAGCGAGTCATGCCAGCGGACTTGAGGAGCTTGTGCCAGTAAGGCAGCTCGCGGACTTCGGCTCGTTGGTACACACCGTTCCGTCTCAGCTGCTTGTACGCACAGACAAGCCGCTCGGCCGTTTTTCGGGTCAACGCGGGCACGTCGTTGTCATGGATGTCCTCCCACCGACGGGGCCGCTGGATCCCATTCATCGCAGTGCACCCAGCCGAGGGGCAGCCGGCGAGCGGCCGCCCACACGACCAGGTCAGGAGCGTCTGCCAACAGGTGCCAATGGTGATCACAGCGAGCCCGGAGCATCCCGAGGAATTCGCGCCTGGCCCCCAGCCGCTCCGCGGCATCGAGCGCTTCGCCGAGTCCAATGAGTTGGCTGGCTGGTACGCGCGCATCCCATCGCTCGGTATCCAGAGGTGCAGATGCGCGGTCTGAAGCCGGTGGCCCCCGCATACGGAAGCGGCATGCTCGTCGACCCCTGATGGGCTGGGAACGGCATCGCCACAGCGAAGGAGTTCACCCCTACAGCGGGGCGCTTCGGCCATCAGGTGACGGGCGTCACTGTCGGACGCGTGCGACCCCGGCCATGGGAATTCTTCCGGATGCAACGTCAGAGGGCCCATCGGATCTCTCCGATGGGCCCTCTGCACTGGGTCGGGGTGGCGGGATTTGAACCCACGGCCTCTTCGTCCCGAACGAAGCGCGCTACCAAGCTGCGCCACACCCCGGTCTTTCTGTTTGTCGCTCCGTCTCCTTCGCGACGAGTAGAACTCTACCGGACGCTCGCCGAGACACGAAATCCGGTTTCGCGCGGGCGTCCGGTCGGGTCAGCGGGGGGTGGGGGTGAGGGTGAGGAGGGTGGCTTCCGGGGGGCAGGCGAAGCGGACCGGGGTGTAGCGGTTGGTGCCGCAGCCGGCGGAGACGTGGAGGTAGGAGCGGTGGCCGCCGGCCTGGTGGGTGGAGAGGCCCTTGACCCGGCGGGTGTCGAGGTCGCAGTTGGTGACCAGGGCGCCGTAGAAGGGGATGCAGAGCTGGCCGCCGTGGGTGTGGCCGGCCAGGATCAGCGGGTAGCGGTCGGCGGTGAAGGCGTCGAGGACGCGCAGGTAGGGCGCGTGGACGACGGCGAGGGAGAGGTCGGCGTCGGCGGAGGGGCCGCCGGAGACCTCGGCGTAGCGGTCGCGGCGGATGTGCGGGTCGTCGAGGCCGGTGAACTCGAGGTCGAGGCCGTTGACGGTGAGGCGGCCACGGGCGTTGGTCAGGCCGAGCCAGCCGGCCGCGTCGAAGCCGTCGCGGAGCTTCTCCCAGGGGTTGTGGACGGCGCCACTGATGCCGCGGTTGCCGGTGCCGTCGGGGTTGTTCATGCCGTGGACGCCGCTGCGCATGGCCTGGAGGTAGCGGGCCGGGTTCTTGCGGGCCGGGCCGTAGTAGTCGTTGGACCCGAAGACGTAGACGCCGGGGAATTCCATGAGCGGCCCGAGCGCGTCGAGGGTGGCCGGGACGCCGAGCGGGTCGGAGAGGTTGTCGCCGGTGTTGACCACCAGGTCCGGGCGCAGGCCGGCCAGGCTCTGCAGCCAGCGCTGCTTCTTGCCCTGCCCGCTCACCATGTGGATGTCGGACACCTGCAGGATCCGGACGGGCTTGGCGCCGGGCGGCAGGACGGGGACCTCGACCCGGCGGAGCCGGAAGGCACGTACCTCGTACCCGACGGAGTAGGCGAGGCAGGCGGCGCCGGCGGCGGCGACACCGAGGGGAACGGAGTACAGCGGTCGCATCAGTCCATGCTCTCAGACGGTGGATCAGCTGGTGAACGTCCGGTGGCTCGCTGCGGAAACGGCCCCGCTGCGGGAACGGCCCCCGCTGCGGGAACGGCCCCCGCTGCGGGCTCCTCGGACTCCCGCCGGGCGCGCAGGGCCCGGACCTTGTTGCGGTTGCCGCACCGCTCCATCGAGCACCAGCGCCGCCGCCCGGGCCGCGAGGTGTCGACGAAGAGCAGCCGGCAGTTGTGCGCCCCGCACTCCCGGATCCGGTCCGCGTACGGGCCGGTGAGCAGGGCGATGGCGTCCCGGGCGAGGGTGGAGAGCAGCTGGGCCCCGTCGGCGGGCAGCGGGGCGGCCGCGGTGCCGTCGGGGGCGATCTGCGGGACGAGCGGAGGGTGGGCGGCGGCCCGGTTGAGGGCGGCGTGGTCCGCGGCGGTGCCGGTCGTACCGTGGGCGCGGGCGGCGGCCAGCCGCCAGAGGGTGTCGCGCAGGGTGCGGGCGTCGGCGAGCTGCTCGGCGGTGATCCGTACGGCTCCGACGGGCAGCCGCAGCCGGGAGCGGGGGAGCCAGTCGGTGAGGTCGGACGGGCGGTGCAGGGCCTCGAACCGGGAGAGGTCGCCGGGGCCGCCGGTGGTGAGCAGTTCGAGGCAGAGAGCACCGGGGTCGAAGAGGAAGGCGGTGTCGCCCGGGGTGCTGAGGACCAGGCCGGGCGCGGGGTCCGGTGCTCCGTCTCGATCGGTCATGTAACCAGGGTAAGTGGTTACAGGCCGAACCGGCGGTGCTCGGCACTTAATGGCAAGCGACCGAACGGCGCAGGTGGGAGACTCGTGGCCATGACGACGCTCAAGGCGCAGCTGCAGGAGGACCTCACGGCTGCCATCAAGGACCGGGACGAGCTGCGCTCGTCCACCATCCGGCTCACGCTGTCCGCCGTCACCAGCGAGGAGGTGGCGGGCAAGGCGAAGCGCGAGCTGTCCGACGCCGAGGTGCTCAAGGTGATCACCCGCGAGGCGAAGAAGCGCCGCGAGGCGGCCGAGGCCTTCGACCAGGGCGGCCGGGTCGACCAGGCCGCCCGGGAGCGCGCCGAGGGCGAGGTACTGGCGGCCTACCTGCCCAAGCAGCTGTCGGACGAGGAGCTGGCCGCGATCGTGGCTGCCGCCGTGGCCGAGAGCGGGGCGAGCGGCCCGCAGGCGATGGGCGCCGTGATGAAGCTGGTGAAGCCGAAGGTGGACGGCCTGGCCGAGGGTGGCCGGGTGGCCGCCGCCGTGAAGGCCGCCCTGGCCTGACCGGGACGCACCCGCGCGCAGCGGACCGACGCGCCGAAGCGCAGCACACCGACACGCCCGCGCGCAGAACACCGGACACGCCCGCGCGCAGAACACCGGACACACCGAAGCGCAGCACATCGACACGCCGAAGCGCAGCACACCGACACGCCGAAGGGGCGCCCCCCGGAAGATCCGGAGGGCGCCCCTTCGCCGTTCGTACGGGGGAGAGCCGGTCAGCCGTTGCCGCCGCCGTGCTTGCCGCCGTTGCCGTTCCCGTTGCCGCCGATCATGCCGGGCGGGAGGGTGAACCCTCCTCCTATCACCCCACCGGGGCCGCCGTTCCCGTTCCCCGGGCCGGGCGGCGGGTTCTGGCCCGGCTGCTGCGGCGGCTGGGCGTTCGGGTCGGTCGCCGGGGGGGTGCCCGGCGGGGGCGTGGTCGGTTGGGGGTCCGGGATGTTGGTGGTCTGGATGGGCTCCAGGGGCGTGCCCTTGAGCGCCTGGTTCATCGCCATCTGCCAGATCGGACCGGGGCCGTCGGCGCCGAACACCTCGTCGAAGTGCTTGCCGCCGATGTTGATGTTCTTCATCTTGACGCCGCCGGCCGGGCCGCCGAGCCAGACCGCGGTGGCCAGCGACGGGGTGTAGCCGTCGAACCAGGCGGCCTTCTTCTCGTCGGTGGTACCGGTCTTACCGGCGATCTTGCGGCCGTCGTCGAGGCCGAGGGCGGCCGCGGTGCCCTTCTCGGTCACGTTGAGCAGGACGGTGTTGACCGAGTCGGCGGTCTGCTCGGAGAAGGCCTGGTTGCACTGGGACTGCGGGACCTTGAGCTCCTTGCCGTCGACCGTGGTGATCTTGTTGATCGCGATCGGGGTGCAGTACTTGCCGCGGGCGGCGAAGGTCGCGTAGACGTTCGCCATGGTCAGCGGGGAGAGCTCCAGGGTGCCGAGGACCATCGAGGGCACCTCCTGGAACTGGTCGCCCTTCGCGGACTGGGTGATGCCGAGCTTGTTGGCCATCTGCTTCATCGGGCAGAGGCCGACCTGCTGCTCCATCTCCACGAAGTACGTGTTGACCGAGAGCGCCATGGCCTGCTTGAGCTCGTACGGGCCGACCTCGCCGGCCGACTCGTTCTTGACCGTGGCCTTGGGCTTGTCGGTGTTCTTCCAGGTGCCGTTGCAGGTCGACATCTGGGGGTAGTCGATCTTGTTCTCGGACGGGAACGACTGGGTGTTCG
The DNA here is from genome assembly GCF_044546945.1 of Kitasatospora sp. NPDC053057. Classification (NCBI taxonomy): domain Bacteria; kingdom Bacillati; phylum Actinomycetota; class Actinomycetes; order Kitasatosporales; family Streptomycetaceae; genus Kitasatospora; species Kitasatospora sp. NPDC053057. Next base: position 42,179 of record NZ_JBITZP010000003.1, read on the forward strand.
ACATGCCCGCTTCCAGCGCCGCCGCGGCCATGATCGGCTTGAACGTCGAGCCGGTCTGGAAGCCGTTGCCGCCGCCCATCGAGGCGTCGACGTTGAGGTTGACGACGGTCTGGTTCTTGTTCGGGTCCAGGCCGTACGGGCGGGTCTGGGCCATCGCCAGGATCTTGCCGGTGCCGGGCTCCATCATGGTCGCCGCGGCCGACACCTGGTCGGTCACGTTGACCTTCTTGGTGACGGCGTTCTGGGCGGCGGCCTGCTTGTCCGGGTCCAGCGTGGTGTAGATGTTCAGACCGCCGGTGTCCCACAGCTTCTTGCGGTCGTCGGCGTTCTTGCCGAAGGCCGGGTCCTGCTTGACCACGTGGCGGACGTAGTCGCAGAAGAAGCCCATGCCGGCCTGGGCGGTGATGCAGCCGTTCTGCGGGTCCTTGTACTTCAGGCCCAGCGGGGCGGCCTTCGCCTCCTTCGCCTGGTCGGCGGTGATGTGCTTGTTCTCGAGCATCTTGTCGATGACCGTGTTGCGGCGCTTGATGGTGTTGTCCGGGTAGCGCACCGGGTCGTACTGCGACGGGTTCTGGACCAGCCCGGCCAGGGTGGCGGCCTCGGCGATGGTCAGGTCCTTGTTGCTCTTGCTGAAGTAGCGCTGGGACGCGGCCTCGACCCCGTAGGCCTGGTGGCCGTAGAAGGTGATGTTGAGGTAGTTGGTGAGGATCTGATCCTTGGTCAGGTCCTCCTCCAGCTTGATCGCGACCTTGAGCTCCTGGATCTTGCGGCCCAGGGTCTTGCGCTGGGCCTCCAGGACGGCGGCCTGGTCGTCGCCGGCCTTCTCCACGTTGACGTTCTTCACGTACTGCTGGGTCAGCGTGGAGGCACCCTGGGCGGCGGTGCCGCTCTCCGCGTTCTTGCCGACCGCGCGCAGGACGCCCTTGAGGTCGACGGCGCCGTGCTCGTAGAACCGGGCGTCCTCGATGTCGACCTGGGCGTGCCGCATGTACGGCGACATCTGGTCGGCGCTGAGGACGGTGCGGTCGCGCTCGTACACCTTCGCGATCAGGCCGCCCTTGGCGTCGAAGATCTGGGTGGCCTGGGTGAGCGGCGGGGTCTTGAAGTCGTCGGGGATGTTCTGGAAGCTCTCCGCCGTGTCCTTGGCGGTCAGCCCCATGGCGCCGACGGCCGGCAGGGCGAGGCCTGCCAGCAGGACTCCGGAGAGCACGCTGACGCCCAGGAACTTCACGCCGTTGCCGACGTGGTCCATCGGTGATCCGCTGCTCTTGCGGCGCGGAGCTCCGGGGTTGCCTGGGGGCTGGGGTGCCGGTGGGCGCTTCGGTGCCATGGGGAGAACCCTACGTCCCCGAATCCCGCACATAGGGGCAGGTGTTCGCCTAGGCTTGTCACAAGCTTGCGACAGCTTCGGTGCGTCAACATCACTCACTCTTGTGAGTGGGAAGACTTGCCCGAATTGCCCGTAATTGCCCCGGATTTTGAGGCGGCTGAGGCCTGCTGTGTTCGAGTGAATGGTTGCGCTCCGTGACGGCGCCTGCGGTGAGAGTGGGGGCCTCCGGCCTGGCAAGGGCCGCGACCTGCGATCACTCCAACGAGTGAGATGACCGATACCCATAGTCCAATCGGGTCATTCGAGATTGAGCCCGAAGGGGCTGTTGCAAGCTGTCCTTCTTCCGTAACGTCCTCAACTGGCAACGGTGAATATGCCGTTGCCGCCGTGGGGGAGCCTCGAATCATCGGGAGAGGACGGCGCCGGCATGGGCTGGGTTGACGACTGGAGTGCGCAGGCCGCCTGCCGCACGAGTGATCCGGACGAACTGTTCGTCCAGGGGGCGGCACAGAACCGGGCGAAGGCGGTGTGCAGCGGCTGCCCCGTCCGTACGGAGTGCCTGGCGGACGCACTGGACAACCGGGTGGAGTTCGGGGTGTGGGGCGGGATGACGGAACGCGAGCGCAGGGCGCTGCTGCGCCGCCGCCCGACGGTCATCTCGTGGCGCAGGCTGCTGGAGACGGCCCGCACCGAGTACGAGGAGTCCCTCGCGACCGGCGTGATACTGACGGACTACGCCCAGGCGGGCTGAACCCGGCGGAGGCAGGCCGGCCGCGTCGGCTCCGTCGGCCCCGGTCGCGTCAGCCGCACCGGCCCCCCGGGGTGCTCACGCCGCGCCGCTGAGCCGCTCCCCGATGGCCCGCAGCCCGTCCAGGTCGTGCACGTCGCCCGGCAGCGCGGCCACCTCCACGATCGGCACGTCCGGGTACACCGAGACGAACCGGTCCCGGGTGCGCCGCTCGCGCCCCATGATCTGCATCCGCTCGGCGTGCAGCCGCAGCAACCCGGCCGCGAGCAGCTCCGCCTCGGGCGAGGAGTGCTCCGAGCCGTTCTCCTCCAGGGCCTCGGCGGCCGCCAGCGCCCGCTCCGCGGTGAGCTGCGGCGCGCCCGTGCTGTGCACCCGGTTGAGCACCAGCCCGGCCAGCGGCATCCGGTCCGCGGCGAGCCGGTCCACGAAGTAGGCCGCCTCGCGCAGCGCGTCCCGCTCCGGCGCCGCCACCACCAGGAACGCCGTGCCCGGCGCCTTGAGCAGCTGGTAGGTGCGGTCGGCGCGCTCGCGGAAGCCGCCGAACATCGAGTCCGTCGCGCTGACGAAGGTCTGCACGTCGGTGAGCAGCTGGGCGCCGAAGATCTTGCCCAGGGTGCCGGTGAGCAGGCCCATCCCGGCGTTGAGGAACCGCATCGCGCTGCGGCCGCCGACCTTGGCCGGCGCGGTCAGGATCCGGATCACCCGGCCGTCCAGGAAGGACCCGAGCCGGTTGGGCGCGTCCAGGAAGTCCAGCGCCGAGCGGGACGGCGGGGTGTCCACGACGATCAGGTCCCACTCCTCGGCGGCGCGCAGCTGCCCGAGCTTCTCCATCGCCATGTACTCCTGCGTGCCCGCGAAGCCGGCCGACAGGGACTGGTAGAACGGGTTCTCCATGATCGCCCTGGCCCGTTCGGGGTCGGCGTGGGCCAGCACGACCTCGTCGAAGGTCCGCTTCATGTCGAGCATCATGGCCTGGAGCTCCCCGTCGCCGGTGACGCCCTTGACCACCCGGGGGGTGTTGTCCAGCTCGGTCAGGCCCATCGACTGGGCCAGCCGCCGGGCCGGGTCGATGGTCAGCACCACGACCTTGCGGCCGCGCTCGGCGGCCCGCAGGCCGATCGCCGCGGCGGTGGTGGTCTTGCCGACACCGCCGGAGCCGCAGCAGACGATGATCCTGGTCTTCGGGTCGTCGATCAGCCCGTCCACCGCGAGCCGACTGCCGGTGCCCCGCACGCCGTCCGACGCTGCGCCGTTGTTCGCCGAAGTCACGCCGCCCCCTGCCGCTTCAGTTCGCCCGCCAGCCGGTACAGCCCGCCGAGGTCCACACCCTCGCCCAGCAGCGGCAGTTCGTACGTCGGGAGCCGCAGCTGCTGCAGGTCGGCGCGCTGCTCGCGCTCCAGCTCGACCCGCTCGGCGTGCTCCCTGGCCTGCTCCAGCAGCGGGTCGAGCAGCGGCTCCACCGCCGCCCGGACCGTCTCCGCCTTGCGCGAGCGGCCCCCCAGCCCGGCCTCGCCGAGGGCCAGCGCCACGTCCTCGCGGTGGTCCCCGTCCACCGCGGCCACCGCCGCCGCGTCCAGCACCGGCGGCCGGACCATGTTGACCATCACCCCGCCCACCGGGAGCTTCGCCTCGCGCAGCTCCGCGATGCCGTCGACCGTCTCCTGCACCGGCATCTCCTCCAGCAGGGTGACCAGGTGCACGGCGGTCTCCGGCGACCTCAGCACCCGCATCACGGCCTGCGCCTGGGTGTGTATCGGGCCGATCCGGGCCAGCCCGGCGACCTCGGAGTTGACGTTCAGGAACCTGGTGATCCGCCCGGTCGGCGGGGCGTCCATCACCACCGCGTCGTACCGACGCCGCCCGTCCGGACCCTTGCGGCGGGCCGCCTCGCAGGCCTTGCCGGTGAGCAGCACGTCCCGCACGCCGGGGGCGATGGTGGTGGCGAAGTCGACGAAGCCGACCTTCTGCAGCGCCTTGCCGGCCCGGCCGAGCTTGTAGAACATCTCCAGGTACTCGAGCAGCGCCTGCTCGGTGTCGATCGCCAGCGCGAGCACCTCGCCGGCGTGTGCCCCGCCCGCGGGCGCCTCCCCGGCCGGAAGCCCCAGCTGGGGGCGGGAGACCGAGGCGATCCGGCGCTCCTCGTACGGGAGCGCGGCGATCCCGAACAGCTCGGCGATGCCCTGCCGCCCCTCGACCTCGATCAGCAGCACCCGTCCGCCGTCGGCGGCCAGGGCCAGGGCCAGCGCGGCGGCCAGCGTGGTCTTCCCGGTGCCGCCCTTGCCGCTGACCACGTGCAGCCGGACCCCCTCCCAGTCGGGGTCGCGCCGGGCCGCCTGGCCGGGGGTGCGTGCCACGCTGCGTCTCCGTCCGTCTCCGTCCCTACGGGCGTCCCCTCCCGCGAGGTGCCCCTGCCGGGGGTGCCCGCGCGCGGACGGGGTGTCCCTCCATGAGGGTGCCCTCTCGCGAGAGTAACCAGGGAGCGCTCCCGATGCCCGGAGCACCCGGGGTGCCAGGACTGAATCATGCCCCCTTTGTGCCTCACCTCACACGCCGGTCGGCGGGCGGCGGCGATCGCCGGGACGGCTCGTCTAGAGTCTGGCCATGACCAAGTGGGAATACATGACGGCGCCCCTGCTCGTGCACGCCACCAAGCAGATCCTGGACAACTTCGGCGAGGACGGCTGGGAGCTCGTCCAGGTCGTGCCGGGCCCGAACCCGGAGCAGCTGGTGGCCTACTTCAAGCGGGAGAAGAACGCATGAGCCAGGTCGAGTCGAAGCTCGCCGAGCTGGGTCTGACCCTGCCGCCGGTGGCCGCCCCGGTCGCCGCGTACGTGCCGGCCGTGCAGTCCGGTGAGTTCGTGTTCACCTCCGGCCAGCTGCCGGTCGTCGGCGGCAAGCTGCCGAGCACCGGCAAGGTCGGCGCCGAGGTGTCTCCGGAGGAGGCCAAGGAGCTCGCGCAGACCTGCGCGCTGAACGCCCTGGCCGCCGTGAAGTCCGTGATCGGCGATCTGGACCGGATCGAGCGGGTCGTGAAGGTCGTCGGCTTCGTCGCCTCCGCCCCCGACTTCACCGGCCAGCCCGGGGTGATCAACGGCGCCAGCGAGCTGCTCGGCCAGGTGCTGGGCGAGGCCGGTGTGCACGCCCGCAGCGCGGTCGGCGTCGCGGTGCTGCCGCTGGACGCCCCGGTCGAGGTCGAGATCCAGGTGCGCGTCAAGAGCGCCTGAGTGTGATCGCGGAGGCGGGGTTGGGCCTGTCCAACCCCGCCTCCGTGCGCTTAGCATCCGGGCATGGACCATCGAGCAACGACGCTCCCGATGCCGCCCGGCTGGCCCGCCCGGATCCGGGCGGTCGACTCCGGCCTGCTCACCCCGGCGGTGCCCAGGCCCGCCGCGACGGTCGTGCTGCTGCGCGACTGCGCCGACGGGCCGGAGGCCTACCTGCTGCGCCGTCGCACCTCGATGGCCTTCGCGGCCGGGATGTACGCCTACCCGGGCGGCGGCGTGGACCCGCGCGACGCCGAGGTCGAGCCCGGCTGGGCCGGGCCGTCGCCCGAGGAGTGGGCGCGCCGCCTCGGGGTGGACGCCCGGACGGCGCGGGCGGTGGTGTGCGCCGCCGTGCGCGAGACCTTCGAGGAGGCCGGCGTGCTGCTGGCCGGCCCGGACGCGCAGAGCGTCGCCGCGCCGCGCGACTGGTCCGTGGAACGGGCCGCGCTGGAGGCGCACGAGCTGTCCCTCGCCGAGTTCCTGCGGGACCACGGGCTGGTGCTGCGCAGCGATCTGCTGGGCGGCTGGGCCCGCTGGATCACGCCGGAGTTCGAGGAGCGGCGCTACGACACCTGGTTCTTCGTCGCCGCCCTGCCGGCCGGTCAGCGCGCGGCGCTGGAGGTCGGCGAGGCCGACCGGGTCGCCTGGCTGACGCCGACCGAGGCGGTCCGGGGCTACCACGAGGGCCGGTTCGGCATGCTGCCGCCGACCGTGACGGTGCTGCGCGAGCTGTCGCCGGTCCGGACCGCCGCCGAGGCGCTGGCCGCGGCCGCCGGGCGGACGTTGGAGCCGGTGCTGGGCCGGGCCGAGGTTCGCGGCGACCGGATGACGGTCCGCTGGCCCGGGTACGACGAACTGACCATCGACGGGGAGTTCCCGGAGGACTCCTGACCCGGGAACTCCTGACACACGAGGACCGACCCGGGATTCCCGACCACCGCTGAAAAGATGCCGATCAGACGACCAGAAAGGACCGATGACCGATGAACCACAACGACGTGGCTCGCCGGACGGCCCCCGAGCTGCCCGCCCGCCGACTGACCCCCCGTACCCCGGCCTGCGACAGCCAGGTCCCGTTCGTCGAGGTCGCCCAGCGTGCACTCGTCCGGGCCCTGCCGCTGCGGGCCCTGCATCGCGACGGCGAGCGTGGCCGGTGAGCGAGCGAATCATCGAGAGGTGCGCGTTGCGGGAAGAGCCCACCGAGCGCAGCGAGGCGGGCGCATGAGCGAGCGAAGCGAGCGAGCCATCGAGAGGTGCGCGTTGCGCGAAGAGCCCACCGAGCGCGGCGAGGCGGGCGCATGAGCGAGCGAAGCGAGCGAGCCATCGAGAGGTGCGCGTTGCGCGAAGAGCCCACCGAGCGCAGCGAGGCGGGCGCATGAGCGGCCTTCTGCCGGGTGACCCCGCCGCCGTGGTCGGCGGCGAGGCCACGTCCCGGGCGCTGTGCGTACTGGCGCCGAACCCGTCGCCGATGACGCTGGACGGCACCAACACCTGGCTGCTCTCCGAGCCCGGCTCGGACCTCGCGGTCGTGATCGACCCGGGCCCGCTGCACGAGGGCCACCTGCGCCGGGTGCTCGACCTCGCCGAGGAGCGCGGCAAGCGGATCGCGCTCACCCTGCTGACCCACGGCCACGCCGACCACTCCGAGGGCGCGGCCCGCTTCGCCGAGCTCACCGGCACCGAGGTACGGGCTCTGGATCCGGCGCACCGGCTGGGCTCCGAGGGCCTGGTCGGCGGCCAGCGGCTGGACGTCGGCGGCCTCGACCTGCGGGTGGTCGCCACCCCCGGCCACACCTCGGACTCGCTGACCTTCCACCTGCCGGACGACGGCGCGGTCCTCACCGGGGACACCGTGCTCGGCCGCGGCACCACGATGGTCGCCCACCCCGACGGCCGGCTCGGGGACTACCTGGACTCGCTGCGCCACCTGCACACCATGGCCTCCGCGCACGGCGTCCGTACCGTGCTGCCCGGCCACGGCCCGGTGCTCGCGGACGCGCTCGGCGCCGTCGACTACTACCTGGCGCACCGGGCCACCCGGCTCGCCCAGGTGGAGACGGCGGTCGAGGCGGGCTGCCGGACGGCCGCCGACGTGGTCGCCCGGGTCTACGCCGACGTGGACCGGGCGCTCTGGCCGGCCGCCGAGCTGTCGGTGCGCGCCCAGCTGGAGTACCTGGAGGAGCACGGGCTGATCCCGGACCAGGACTGACCCCGGACCCGGGGCCGGTCCGGGAAACGCCGAAGGGCCCGTCCGGGTCGGACGGGCCCTTCGCGGTGCTCGGAGCGTCAGCGCGAGCGGCGGGACAGCCGCTCGACGTCCAGCAGGACCACCGCGCGCGCCTCCAGCTTCAGCCAGCCGCGGCCGGCGAAGTCGGCGAGCGCCTTGTTGACGGTCTCGCGGGAGGCGCCGACCAGCTGGGCCAGCTCCTCCTGGGTGAGGTCGTGGGCGACGTGGATGCCCTCCTCGGACTGCACGCCGAAGCGGCGGGAGAGGTCCAGCAGGGCCTTGGCGACGCGGCCGGGCACGTCGGAGAAGACCAGGTCGGACATCACGTCGTTGGTCCGGCGCAGTCGGCGGGCGATGGCCCGCAGCAGCGCGATGGAGACCTCGGGGCGGGCGTGCAGCCAGGGCTGCAGGTCGCCGTGGCCGAGGCCGAGCAGCTTGACCTCGGTCAGCGCGCTGGCGGTGGCGGTGCGCGGGCCCGGGTCGAACAGCGACAGCTCGCCGATCATCTCGCTGGGGCCGAGCACGGCCAGCATGTTCTCGCGGCCGTCCGGCGAGGCGCGGTGCAGCTTCACCTTGCCCTCGGCGACGACGTACAGCCGGTCGCCCGGGTCGCCCTCGTGGAACAGCGACTCACCACGGGCGAGGGTGACCTCGGTCATGGAAGCGCGCAGCTCGCCGGCCTGTTCGTCGTCGAGTGCCGCGAAGAGTGCGGCGCGCCGCAGAACGTCGTCCACGTGCTTCCTCCTTCTCGGCCGTCCGGCGGGTGGGCCGTCCGGCGCAAGTTCCGTTCAGTGTTCTGCATCACCAAGCATGGCGCATGTCGCTCCGATCATATGAGGAGGGGGTGTGTCCGGGTGTGCGGTGCGGGGCCATTCGTACCGGCGGGTCACGGGGCGGGACGCTCGGCGGACGTCGCCCGGTCGAACGTCTGTCCGTTGAGATCGAACAGGGAGTCGCCCACTGCCGTACGGGCCGAGAGGACGGCGTGCCCGGCCCGGTGGGCGCTGGTCAGGCCCGCTGCGCGCAGGGCGGTGAGGTGCTGGGAGACGGCGGCCGGGGACAGCCCGGTCCGGCGGGCCAGCTCGGTGGTCGAGGCCGGGGAGTCGAGCTCGGCCAGCAACTGGGCCCGGGACCGGCCGAGGACGGCGGCCAGCGCGTCGGTGCGCGCCGCCGAGCCGGGCCGCTCCTCCCACAGCGCGGCCGTGCCGCGCGCCGGGTAGACCAGCTGCGGCGGGTCCGGCGGCAGCACCCGGGTGAGCACCCGCGGCCAGGCGAAGGCCGAGGGCACGAGCAGCAGTCCGGCCCCGGCGGTCAGCCGGGTGACGGCGCAGTGCCGCTGCTCCAGCAGCAGCGCGGTGCCGTCCCAGCGGACCGTCCCGTGCAGTTCGTTCAGCATCCGCGCGGTGCCGTGCTCGGCGGCCTGCCGGGAGCGGTGGAAGACGTCCGCCGCCAGCAGCGCCCGGATCCGCGCCCAGTACGGGGCGAGCGCCAGCTCCCAGTACGCCTCGATCTCGGCCGTCAGCCGGGGCAGCTGACCCGCCGGGTCGCGGTGCAGCGGCACCAGCGCGGCCGGCAGCCGGCCGCCGGCCTCGGCGGCCAGGATGTCGAGGTCGGCCCGGACCTGCTCGGAGCCGGTCGCGGTGATCGTGGCCAGCTCCTCGGCGAGCGTGGTCGAGCAACCCGCCGGGGCGGGGTTGAGGAAGTCGGGCAGGTGGCCGTGGGGCGGGACCATCGCGGCCAGCCGGCCCCGGTCCAGCCCGGCGGCGGCCAGCCGGGCGCGCACCTGCCCGGCCCAGCGGCGGTGCAGCGCCGGGACGGGGGAGTGGGCGAGCGCGCGCAGGCTGGTCACCACTTCCTGCATCGGACTGACCGCGAACCGGGTCAGTGCCAAGTCATGGGTGGAGAACTGGAGTTCCGTCCGCATCTGCGGGCCCCCTTCGGAAGATTCGGCCCCAGCTTAATCACTGGTGGCGCGCTCCGGCCGGGGTGAAGGATGCCCGCGTCCCCACCGATCCGTACGAAAGCCGGTGACCAGATATGTCCACCACCCCCGAGGCCCGCGAGCGGGCGCTGCGGCTGCGCGAGCTCGTCGCGGAGGGCGTGCTCGTCCTGCCCAACGCCTGGGACGCGGGCAGCGCCGCGGTCATCGCCTCGGCCGGCGCCCGGGCGATCGCCACCACCAGCGGCGGCGTCTCCTGGTCGCTGGGCCACGGCGACGGCCAGCGGATGGACCGGGCGGCGGCGGTCGAGGCGGCCCGCCGGGTCGTCGCCGCGGTGGACCTGCCGGTCACCGTCGACGCCGAGGGCGGGTACGGGCCGCTGCCCGTCGACGTGGCCGCGACCGTCACCGAACTGGTCGGCGTCGGCGCCGCCGGGGTCAACCTGGAGGACTCGACGGCCGTCGGTGGCCCGCTGTTCCCGGTGGCCGAGCAGGCCGAGCGGCTGCGCGCGGCCCGTACCGCGGCAGCGGCGGCCGGGCTGCCCGAGCTGCTGGTCAACGCCCGGACCGACGTGTTCCTGTTCGGACTGGGCGGGCTCGACGATGTGCTGGTCCGGGCCGAGGCCTACGCCGAAGCGGGCGCCGACGGCCTGTTCGTCCCCGGGCTGCTGGACCTCGACGCCCTCACCGAGCTGTGCCGACGCTCCCCGCTGCCGGTGAACGCGATGGCCGGGGCGGGCGGGCCGAGCGTCGCCGAGCTCGCCGCCACCGGGGTGCGGCGGGTCAGCGTCGGCACCGGCCTCGCCCAGGCCGCGTACACCACGGCCCACCGGGCCGCCGTCGAACTGCTCGGGGCCGGGACGCTGACGGAGCTCGACGGGGCGCTCGGCTTCGGGGAGCTGAACGAGCTGTACTGACGGGGTGTGCAGTCAAGGCTCCAGGAGGCGTCAGCCGGTGAAGCCCAGCTCGGCGAGGCTCTGGACGGGGGTTCAGCGGCTCCGGGGGCTGGTGCCTGTCAGGCGTAAAACTTCAGCAGCTCCGGCACCAGCGCCTCGGCCGCCACCTCGTGGGTCTGGTCGGCCAGCGTCCGGTACTCGGAGCCCGGCACGGCCTCGGCCACCGCGCGGGCGGGGGCCCGCAGCAGCTCCGGGCTGGCGCCGCCGTCCAGGACCAGGGTGGGCACGGCGATGGTGGCCAGCAGCTCGACCGGCACGGTCGCGCCGGTCCGCGCGCCGAGCGCCTCCGCGTCGTACGCCAGGGTCGGCGCGACCGCCTCGAACACCGGCCACACCGGGGCGGAGCGCATCCCGTCCACCATCTCCCCGGGCATCCCCACGAAGGTCATGAAGGCCGCGACGGCATCTCCGCGCCGCCCCTCGGCGAGCGCCGCCTCCAGCTCGGTGACGTACCCGACGAAGCGCTCGGCCTGCCCCTCCTCGGTGCTGAACGGCGGCTCGTAGACGGCGAGTCGGGTCATCCCGACGCCCGCGGCGGCGGCCCGCAGCGCGAGCGCGGCGCCCGAGGAGATGGCGAAGACGGCCGCCGAGCCGCCGGCCGCCGCGATGACGGCGGCCAGGTCCTCGATCTCGCGCTCCACGGCGAACGGCGCGGTGTCCCCGCTGCCGCCGCGGCCGCGCCGGTCGTAGGCCCACACGGTGTGGTGGGCCGAGAGCTGCTCGGCGACCGCGACGCCCGGGTCGAAGGCGCGGTGGCCGATCGCCCCGTCCACCAGCACCACGGCCGGGCCGGAGCCGGTGACGGTGCAGGCGATGGTGGTGCCGTCGGCGGAGATCACGGTGCTCATGGGGTGTTCCTTCTGTCGTACGAGTCGGTCATAGGGGTAGACCGGGGCTCGCCGCAGAACTCATCGCTTCGGCGGAGAAATTTTTCGGCGATCCCGCGAGCAGATGCTTCACGGATAAATTAACTGCTAATCTTTTTCCATGGCCACAACCGCCCAGTTCCGACAGGCACTCCGGGTCGGCCCGCCCGGGGACATCTGGCACAAGCCCGCGCTCAGCGCCGTGGTGACCCTCGGCATCCTCAACCTCACCCTGCTCGCCCTCGGCCGACTCGACCTCGCGCTCTACACCTCGGCCGGCGGCCTCGGCGCGCTGTACGGCCACGGCCTGCCCTACCGCGCCCGGGCCCGGACCCTGGCCGGCGTGCTGCTCGGCACCGTGCTCAGCACCGCCGCCGCCCTCACCGCCGCCGCGCTGACCCGCGACGCCGTGGTGCTGGTCGCGGTGGCGGCCGTGCTCGCCGCGCTGCACAAGCTGTGCTGCGACGCCGCCCGAATCGGCCCGCCCGGCAGTCTGATCATCACCTTCACCACCGCCAGCTGCGCCTTCGTTCCGCAGCACCCCGCCGACCTGCCGCCGCACCTGGCGCTCACCGCGCTCGGCGCCGCACTGGCCTGGCTGGTCTGCATGGCCCCCGCGCTGCTGCGCCCGTACGGGCCCGAGCGGATCGCCACCGCCCGCGCGCTGGAGGCCGCCGCCCGGCTGGCCCGCACTGCGCCCGGCGCCCCGGACGCGGCTGGCCGGACCGCCCTGGTCGGTGCGGTCGACGCGGCCCGGCAGAGCCTCGCCCTCTCCTCCCCGGCCCGGTGGCGCGCCCTCGGCGACGCTCCCGAGCGGCTGCTCGTCCACGCGGAGTCGGCCCTGGCCGCGCCCGCCGAGCCGGTGGCCGCTGACGTCGCCGCTGCCGATGTTGCCGAGCGGTACGCGGCCTGGGCCCGCGACCTGCGCCGGGGCCGCCAGCTGCCGCGGCTCGACCTCACCGAGGCCGAGGCCGCCGAACTGGGCGTCCACCGCCCCGGCCCCCGACCGTCGCCGCGCCAGGCACTGCGCCGGGCGCTGGGGCCCGGCTCGGCGCTGCTGCCGATCGGCCTGCGGGTCGCCGTCGGCTGCGCCGCCGCCGGATGGCTCTCGCTGGCGTTCGGCGTCGGCCGACCGTACTGGGCGGTGGTCACCGCGGCCTCGGTGTTCCAGGCCAACAGCACGCTCTCCTGGCAGCGCGCCATGCAACGGGTGCTGGGCAACCTGATCGGCCTGGTGCTGTTCACCGCCGCACTGCCCGTCGCGCGCTCGGGGCAGGTGGCACTGATCGGGCTGGGGCTGCTGTGCCAGTTCGGCGCGGAGGCGACGATCGCCCGCAGCTACTGGCTGGCCACCGTCTTCGTCACCCCGATGGCCCTGCTGATGACCGAGTTCGCAGGCCTCCAACCCGCCCGGACCCTGGTCGCCGACCGCTGGCTGGACACCTGCGTGGGCGCGCTCACCGGCCTCGCCGCCTGCCTGCTGGTCACCAACCGGCGCACCGCCACCCGGCTGTCCCGCGCCCTGGCCGGGGCCGAGACCGCCACCCGGGCCGCCGTCGCGGCCGCCGCGGCCGTCGGCTCCGAGGCCGTCGGCTCCGAGGCCGCGGCCGCCCGGACTGGGCTGGCCGGCGCCCTGCTGGAACTGCGCGAGGCCGCCGACACCGCCACCGGCGAGTGGCGCCGCCCCGCCCTCCCGCACCAGCGCACCGCCGACACCGAGCAGCACGCCCACCACCTGCTGGCAGCCCTGCTGGAGCGGCGCGGCACCGGAGTACGCGCGGTCTAGGATCGACGGACGGTCGGTCGCGGAACGGGAGCAGCGCACGTGGAGGACGTCGTCGCAGGTGTGCTGCGCCAGTGGGAGCGCGCCTACCCGGGCCTGGACACCGGCCCGATCGCCGTCCTCGGCCGGATCAACCGCTGCGCCGCGCTGCTCCAGCAGACGCCCGACCCGCTCACCCGGGCCGGCCTCACCCGTGCCGAGTTCGACATCCTCGGCGCCCTGCGCCGGGTCGACGTCGAGCTGACACCCACCCAGCTGGCCCGCGAGAGCTTCGCCTCCGGTGCCGCCGTGACCAAGCGCCTGCGGCTGCTGGAGGAGCGCGGGCTGGTCAGCCGCCGCACCGACGACCGCGACCGCCGGGTCGCCCACCTCTCGCTCACCGACGCCGGACGGGAGCTGGTCGACGGCCTGGTCCAGGAGCTCGTCGCCCACGACCGCGCCCTGCTCTCCGGCCTCACCCCCGACGAGCAGGACCGCCTCGCCGAGGCCCTGGCCGGCCTGCTCAACACCCTTGAGGGCACCATCGGCCGCCCGCTGCGGTGAACACCCTCCGGCCGGATCCGATGACCCGCCTCACCCAGCCGGGGCATCGTCCTCATGGTGGCGGTCGGCTTCTTCGTCGCCTCGGTGCTGGCCACGGTCCGCAACCGCGACGGCCTGGGCTACCAACTGACCGCCGTCGCCGTACTGTTGGCGCTGCTCGGCTTCCAACTCCTGCACGCCGGGCCGTGGCGCGCCCCGCGCACCCGGTGGCCGTGGAGCCTGGTCGCCCACGGGGCGCTCACCTACCTGCCGTTCCTGGTCCGCAGTGCGGCCGGCACCACCTCGTCCCCGCGCTCGACGTCGGCGACGACGGTCAGATCGGCCTCGTGCCCGAGCAGGGCGATCAGCCCCTGCCGCACGATGGTCATGTCCTCGGCCAACAGGACCCTGATCATCCGTTCTCCTCCCAGCCGGACCGCCCCCACTGCACAACAGCCGCCCGGGCGGGCCCTTTTTCCGTCCTTGATCGGCCCCAAGCGGTCCGCCGCTCGGCGTAGCCTTCGTGCATGGCAGAGAGCAAGGCCCGGAAGACCGCGACCAAGCCGGCCGCGAAGCAGGCCGTGAAGTCGGCCGTGAAGCAGGCTGCGAAGCCGCCCGTGAAGCCGAGGAAGCCGGAGTCGCACCTGGCGATGGTTCGACGGGCCCGGCGGATCAACCGCGAGCTGGCGGAGCTGTACCCGTACGCGCACCCGGAGCTGGACTTCGAGAACCCGTTCCAACTGCTGGTGGCCACCGTGCTGTCGGCGCAGACCACCGACCTGCGGGTGAACCAGACCACCCCGGCGCTGTTCGCGAAGTACCCGACGCCCGAGGACATGGCGGCGGCGAACCCGGAGGAGCTGGAGGAGGTCATCCGCCCGACCGGCTTCTTCCGGAACAAGGCGAAGGCACTGATCGGCCTCTCCGCCGCGCTCCGCGACGAGTTCGACGGCGAGGTCCCCGGCCGGCTGGCCGACCTGGTGACCCTCCCGGGCGTCGGCCGCAAGACGGCCAACGTCGTGCTCGGCAACGCCTTCGGTGTCCCCGGCATCACCGTGGACACCCACTTCGGGCGGCTGGCCCGGCGGTTCGGCTGGACCACCGAGGAGGACCCGGTGAAGGTCGAGCTGGCCGTCGCCGAGATCTTCCCGAAGTCGGAGTGGACGATGCTCTCGCACCGCGTGGTCTTCCACGGCCGCCGGATCTGCCACTCCCAGAAGCCCGCCTGCGGGGCCTGCCCGATCGCCCCGCTCTGCCCCGCGTACGGGGAGGGCGAGCTTGACCCGGAGAAGGCCCGCAAGCTGCTCAAGTACGAGATGGGCGGCCACCCCGGCCAGCGGTTGAAGCCGCCGTCGGACTTCCCCGGCGAGGCCGCCGCCCGCGCCGACGCGGCCGCCCACCACGGGCGGGTGGCGGACCTGGGGGTGGAGGCGTGATCACCGGAACCATCGAGCGGAGCGGTCTGCCGGGCTGGCTGGAGCCGGTCCGGGACGCGGCCGAGCGGGTGCTGCCGGAGCAGCTGAGCCGCTTCCTGCCGCCGCGCGAGGGCGGTCGGGCGGCAGCCGTGCTGATGCTGTTCGGGGAGGGCCCGGACGGACCGGACCTGCTGCTGATCGAGCGGGCCCGCTCGCTGCGCTCGCACGCCGGCCAGCCGTCCTTCCCGGGCGGCTCGCTGGACCCGGAGGACGGCGACCCGGACGGTCCCGGCCCGATCGCGGCGGCGCTGCGCGAGGCCTGGGAGGAGACCGGCCTGGACCCGGCCGGGGTGCAGGTCTTCGCCGCGCTGCCCCGGCTGTACATCCCGGTGAGCAGCTTCGTGGTGACTCCGGTGCTGGGCTGGTGGCGCGAGGAGTCGCCGGTGCACCCGGTGGACCAGGGCGAGACCGGCGCGGTGTTCCGGGTGACGATCGCCGACCTCGCCGACCCGGCGAACCGGGTCCGGCTGCGGCACCCGTCCGGGCACATCGGGCCGGCCTTCGCGGTCGCCGGGCGGCTGGTCTGGGGGTTCACCGCCGGGGTGATCGACCGGGTGCTGCACCACAGCGGGCTGGAGCTGCCCTGGGACCCGTCCCGGATCGTCGACCTCTCGGACGACGCGCTCGCGCTCGTCCAGGGTGACCTCGAACACTCCCGGGCCCTGCCGGGCAGCGACGCCGACGGCTCGTGACGGGCCGTCGGCGCGGCACGGTCGCGAAGCGTGGGAGGGTGTCGGAGTGAACGTCCTGGATGTGCTGCTGATCCTCGCCGCTGTCGGATTCGCCATTTCGGGCTACCGGCAGGGCTTCGTGGTGGGCGTCCTGTCACTCGTCGGCTTCCTCGGCGGCGGCCTGCTGGCCGTCCAGCTGCTGCCGCTGTTGCTCGACCACCTCAGCCCCGGCACCACGGCCTCGGTGGTGGCCGTCGTGGTGGTGATCGTCTGCGCCGCGATCGGCCAGGCGGTCACCGCCCACTTCGGCTGGAAGCTGCGCGGCCACATCGACCGCCGCCCGGCCCGGCTGCTGGACGCGTCCGGCGGCGCGGTGGTCAACGTGATCTCGATGCTGCTGGTGGCCTGGCTGATCGGCTCCGCGCTGGCCGGGACGTCCCTGCCGACGGTCTCCAAGCAGGTCCGGTCCTCGGCGATCCTCGGCGGTGTCCAGGACGCGCTGCCCGGCGACGCGCCGAACTGGTTCTCCGACTTCTCCAAGGTGCTCGCCCGCAACGGCTTCCCGCAGGTCTTCAACCCCTTCGAGCACGAGCCGATCACCCAGGTCGACACCCCCGACCCGGCGCTGGCCAACAGTCCTGCGGTGGCCAAGGCCCGGCAGAGCCTGGTCAAGGTGGTCGGCACCGCGACCTCCTGCGGCAAGACCCTGGAGGGCAGCGGCTTCGTCTTCGCCCCGCACCGGGTGATGACCAACGCCCACGTGGTGGGCGGCGTCGACGAGCCGACCGTGCAGATCGGCGGCGCCGGCCAGCTCTACGACGCCACCGTGGTCCGCTACGACTGGCAGCGCGACATCGCCGTCCTGGACGTGCCCAAGCTGAACGCGCCCCCGCTCACCTTCGCGGGCGAGGCGCGGACCAACGACAGCGCGATCGTCGCGGGCTTCCCCGAGAACGGCGCCTTCAACGTCCAGCCCGCCCGCATCCGCGGCCGGATCCAGGCCAACGGCCCGGACATCTACCACCGCGGCCAGGTGGTGCGCGACGTCTACTCGGTGCGCTCGCTGGTCCGCCAGGGCAACAGCGGCGGCCCGCTGCTCACCCCGGACGGCCAGGTGTACGGCGTGGTGTTCGCCAAGTCCCTGGACAGCGCCGACACCGGGTACGTGCTGACCTCGGCCGAGGTGCGCGAGGACGCGACCGCGGGCGGCGGCGCGACCACCAGGGTGGACACCCAGGGCTGCGCGCTCTGACGGTCCGGCCGTCGTTCCGGGCCCGGCGCCGCGCATTCTGCCGGTGCGGGATCCGTCGCACCGTCAGTCCGCCCTGGTAGCCTCGGCCGCGCTCACCCGTTCGGCTCAACCGGGTTGCCGTCCCGGAGTGAGTCAACGGGAGGTCGTGGCAGTCCGATGATGGGTCATTCACACGCGGTGAGCGGGGCGATGCTGTACGCGGCCTCGGCTCCGTTCCTGCCTCCGCTGCTGCTGCACACCACGCTGCAGCCGGCGGACATACTGATGGGCACGGTGCTGTGCGCGGGCGCGGCGCTGCTGCCGGACCTCGACCACCACGACGGTTCGATCGCCAACTTCCTCGGCCCGGTCTCCAAGGCGCTCTGCCGCTTCGTGGCCTGGGCCTCCGGCGGGCACCGGCACGCCACCCACTCGCTGCTGTTCGTCGCGCTGATGGGCGGCGGCACCTGGGCGGGCGTCACGTTCCTGGGCCGCTACTTCACCCTCACGGTGACGTTCTTCCTGCTGGCGCTGGCGGTCCGCGCACTGCGGCTCTGCCCGCCGAGCAACGGACCGGAGGCGTGGATCACCGTCATCGGCCTGGCCGCGCTCGGCACCTTCGGGATGAACACCTGGATGCCCAACTCGCCCGGCTGGCTGCCCTACGCGGTCGGACTGGGCACGCTGGCGCACCTGCTGGGCGACTGCCTGACCAAGAAGGGCGCGCCGCTGCTGTGGCCGCACAAGGAGCGCTACGAGATCGTGCTGATCAAGCGCAGCGGCAACAACGTCGAGACCAAGGTGCTGGTGCCGATCATGTCGGTGGCGACCTTCGTCCTGCTGTGGTTCACAGCGCTGTCGCCGACGATCGTGAACTGACGGGCTGACGGCCGGCCGGCGGCTGATTGGTCACCGGTTGGTGACCGGCCGACCGGCTGTCGTCCGGCCCGCCGGAGCGGGGGGGGGGGGGCGGGGGGGGGCCCCCCCCCCGCGCCCCCCCCCCCCGCGGCCCCGCCGCGGCGTGGGCCCGGGGGCAAAATGCGATGTAACCCCCCCCGGAGGCGGGGGGGGGCGGC